>NZ_AUBQ01000016.1 GCF_000429325.1 Fundidesulfovibrio putealis DSM 16056 | reverse complement strand
ATGTCGTCGCCGGGGTAGCCGTACTTGGTCAGCAGCTCGCGGACTTCCAGCTCGACCAGCTCCAGCAGCTCGGGATCGTCAACCAGGTCGACCTTGTTCAGGAACACCACCAGGTGGGGCACGCCGACCTGACGGGCGAGCAGGATGTGCTCACGGGTCTGGGGCATGGGGCCGTCGGTGGCCGCGACCACCAGGATCGCGCCGTCCATCTGGGCAGCGCCGGTGATCATGTTCTTGATGTAGTCGGCGTGGCCGGGGCAGTCCACGTGCGCGTAGTGGCGGTTCGCGGTCTGGTATTCCACGTGAGCGGTGGCGATGGTGATGCCGCGCTCTTTTTCCTCGGGAGCCTTGTCGATCTGGTCGAAAGCCACGTACTCGCCGAAGCCGCGCAGGTGCGAAAGCTTGGTGATGGCGGCGGTCAGCGTGGTCTTGCCGTGGTCGATATGACCGATGGTGCCGATGTTGACGTGCGGCTTATTGCGCTCGAATTTGGCCTTACCCATGGTAATCCCCCTCAAAGGTCGTCTTTTAGTGTGGCTGCCGCCAGCTTGATCTTGTTTTTTGGACTTGTATGTATGGAGCCCACGACCGGATTTGAACCGGTGACCTCTTCCTTACCAAGGAAGTGCTCTACCGACTGAGCTACGTGGGCCTTCTCAATGAAGCGAGGCCGGTGGGGACGTGACGTGGAGCGGGAAACGGGACTCGAACCCGCAACCCTCAGCTTGGAAGGCTGATGCTCTAGCCAATTGAGCTATTCCCGCGTCATATCCGCAGTCCGAACGACGATATAACCGTCTCCTGCGCTTCTTACAATCAACTCGTGGTGGTGGGGGGTGGATTTGAACCACCGAAGGCTGACGCCGACAGATTTACAGTCTGTTCCCTTTGGCCACTCGGGAACCCCACCATCTTTTTTCCTGGAGCTGGCGAAGGGACTTGAACCCGCAACCTGCTGATTACAAATCAGCTGCTCTACCAGTTGAGCTACGCCAGCGCCAAGACGGCGAGAGCTAGCCCAATCTCCAGTCTAACGCAAGGGTTATTTTCACAACCCCAGCGGGATTTGCCTTCCAATCTCAAAGAGCGACGGGTTAAATGCCTCAAGTTCGTTAGCTTGTCAAGCGCCCGCAATCAATCTGTCAAAAATCTTTCTGCCGGTCCTGTGCCTGGACTGCTTCGGACGTGTCGTCCGGGATCATCCAGGCGGCGAACGCGCCGCAGGAGAGGGCAAATGCCAGAACCGCCCAGTCAATGCAAGCAGGAAATGCGATTCCGGCGTAAAAAGGCGCAAGTATTCCTGGCGAGGACATCCCCCACGCTCCCGCCGTGACCATTCCCAGCAGCGCCCCGAGCATTCGGGACATCCGCCCCGCTGCCAGGAAGAACACTCCAGAACCCAGCAGGGCCGCGCCCCCGGCACCGAATGGAGCGCACCAGACGGCGTTCGCAACAAGGAACCAAAGCCGCAGCGGCTGTCCCGCCATGGCCAGAGAGAGCACCATGACCGTGACCAGGGCGCAGGTCCCGATGAACCTGGCCCGGACAAACCCTGCCCGCCGCCCTTGGCCCGCTTTCGGCCAGTACGCGATGCAGCAGCCCATGGCCGCCAGGACCGCAAGCCACCCTGCCCTGACCGCCGCCATCCACAGGGCCGGTTGTCCGTCCGGGCCGATTGCGGCCATCCCAAGGCCCTGCGTCCACACGGGAACCAGGGCGTACCAGCCAAGCGCCGCCAGCAGCACGGCGGCAAGCCAGGGCAACATGCGGGTCGTCATTTTCCGCCTCGCACCCAGGCGCGACTGGTGACGTAATGCACCTGCGGCCCGGTCCCCTGCTGCGCCAGGAGGACGAACGCCTCGCGCCCCCGCAGCAACGCGGCGATTTCGCCGAATTCGATGGCTCCGGTTGGGCAGGCCTGGACGCAGGCGGTGACGAATCCACCCGGTCCATCCTCCCCCTGCGCGCCGGAGACGCCGCAGTTGCCCAGCACAAGCCGGTGCGCGCAGAAGGTGCACTTCTCCACCACGCCCTTTGGCCGCACCGAGGCAAACGGCGTAAGCGTGGCGTCCATGCCTCTTGGCCAGGACGGGTCCGTCCAGGTGAAGCGGCGGACTCCGTACGGACAGGCCTTCATGCAGGCCCTGCACCCGATGCAGCGGGCCGCGTTCTGGCTCACGATACCGCCCTGCCCGCTTTTGACCGTGGCTCCCACCGGACAGGCCACCACACAGGGCGGACGCTCGCAGTGCATGCAGGGTTTGGGCAGAAACACCATGTCCGACTCGGGAAAGGCCTGGCCGTTCACTTCGCGCGACACCGTGATCCAGTCTGAGTCGCGCCCGCCCTGCTGCGGCGGGATGTTGTTCTCCAGGCGGCAGGCGCTCTGGCAGACGCCGCACCCGGTGCAGCGGTCCAGATCGATGACCATGCCCCAGACCACGCCGCTCATATGCGCTCCAGGCTGACCCGGCAGGCGGCCCAGGTCGCGCGTCCGCTCAGGGGTTCCGGGGTGGTGGCCGTCACACGCTGGGCATTGCCGCCCGGCTCGCCCTCGTGCTGGCCAAGGCCCAGAAGCAGGGCCACGTGTCCGTCCATGACGGACTCGTCCAGATCCACCAGGGCCTCCATCCGTCCGGAGGGACCGGCCAGACGCACCCTGTCGCCCTGCCTGACGCGAACCTGCCGGGCCGTTGACGCGTTCATACGGGCCACGGACATCGCTTCGCGCGCCTCGTCTTTCCGGATAGCTGTGAGGCTCTGGAGCGGGACGCCCATGCCGGGCGCGCCGGTGCGCTGGCTGGACTGCAAAGCCAGCGTGCACGGCAGGGAAAGATCGATGGCAGCCGGAGCCGTGGCCTTGGCCAGAAAGGCCGCCCCGCAGGACAGCACCGGGGTCGGGACGGGCTCGGGCCTGCTCCACAGCGCTCCCTCCGAGAGGACCTTCCACAGGTCGGCCTCAGGCGCTGGCTGGGGCGTTCCGGCCAGCACCTGCCAGGGCGCGACGCGCCCGGACACGTAGCCTCCCAAGCCTTCCAGCAAGGCGACCCGTTCACGGAGCATCTGGCGGAAGGAGGAATATTTCAGCGGACGTCTCAGGCGCACAGACAGGTCCAGAAGCACATCCCCGGGATGGCGCGCATCGGCCCCGGCCCTGACCAGGGGCCGGGCCAGTCCGTAGGTGGAGAAGGCCAGCCCGTACGGCGTCTCGGCGTCGTCCCAGCGCTCCAGGGGCATGGGCGCGGGCAGCACCAGATCGCACATTTGGGCCGAGGCATTGAGAACAGAGGTGAATGCTGCCCGGAATCCGGCTTTTTTCATGGCCCGGACAGCCAGATCCGTGCAGGGCAGCCCCGCGGCGGGGTCCGTTTCCATGAGCAGCAGCACCTCAGGTGCCTGGGCCAGCCCCAGGGCGATCTCCTTGAAGCGCTCCGGAAGCCCCACGGCGCTGGCCCGCGCGGCTGCGCACTCCCCTGCCCCCGCTGTCACATATACGCCGCCGGGACGGTTCACGCGTCCGGCCAGCACCGAAAGCGCAAGCCCCGCCACCATGGGGGCCAGTCCTGCGCCCTGACCAGCAGGAGAACCCGGCACGGCCAGCGCCCCTTGGGCAATCTGCATGGCTACCAGCCGGAGCGCCTGAGGAGGCAGCCCTGTCTCGCGCTCCACCTCGGCAGGTCCGAACCGCTGGCGCACCAGATCGAGAAATTCGCGCAGGTCCGGTATCCCGGCTGCGTCCCCGGCCACACGGCCCAGGTCCGCCAGATGCCAGGCCAGGCCCAGAGCCAGGTGGGTCTCGCGTCCACTGGCCAGGGGCAGCCACTCCTGGCAGAGGGCCGCGCTCGCGCCGCGAACCGGGCCGAAGAAGCAGGAAAACGCCTGCGCTTTCTGCCCCCAGGTTTTACGAAAATGCACAGACGCAGGCATGGAGTCGAACGCGTCGGCCCCCAGCAGCACAAGGCCGGAAGCATTATCCAGGTCGTATCCGGGCTGGCCTGTGCCGCCCATGAGGGCCAGCGCGGCCCGCGCCGTGTCCGCCTCGCAAGGCATGCGCCCGTATCCACCGGGGCCGCCTCCGTCTCCAAATCCGGCCATGAACTCAGCCAGCAGGTTCTGAAGCGTTCCCTCGCGTGCCGGACCTACGGCCAGCACTCCCCCGCCCGCCGCCTTGAGCCGCTCAGTCAGCAGTTCCAGGGCCACGGCCCAGGACACGGGCTCAAGCGCTCCGGTTGCGTTCCGCTTAAGCGGTCCGGCCACGCGGCGGGGATGATACAGCGAGTACGCCTCGGCCTGTGCCGCCGGGCTCAGTGCGCCCCGGCTCAGGGGATGCTCCGGGTTGCCGCGCACGATGAGCGGGCGGCCCTGCGCGGCCAGCACGGTGATGCCGGGCGCGCCGGGACAGGCGAGGCTGGTTGTCGTGGCTTCGAGAAGCTGCCCCTTTGGCAGCGAGGCCAGCCAGGGCGGGTCCTGGCTCTGGCGGGTCAGGTCGCGCGCCAGACGCCAGGGAGCGGGGCTTAGCGCTAGTCCTGCCGCCAAGCCCGCCGATATGCCCAGAAATTCCCTGCGTCCAAAGCCCATGCGCCCTACCTGTGGCACGAGACGCAATCCACGGACGCCGACTGCTGCCGATGGCAGGTCTGGCAGCGCTCCATGGACATGGTCCAGTTGCGGTAACCGGAAATCCGGTCCTGTCTGAGTTCGGGATAATCCTGTCGGGACATGTCCGGGTGGCAGGCCGGGCAGCCGAAGCGCAGATGCGGCCCATGGTCGAAGAGCACATGGTCCGGCTGGCGCGCCAGGGACAGCCAGGGGACGGCCTTTTTGGCGCGCACGTACTCCACCACCAGCTTGTCAGCCTCTTTCTCGTCCTCGGAGCGGCCCCCGGTGGGCTCGGCGTGGCAGGAGGCGCACACGCCGATGTCCGGGAAGCCGTTGAAGGCCCCGCCTGGGCCTGTGAAATGGCAGGTCCGGCAGGCCACGTCCTGTTTGGCGTGGACGGAATGGCTGAAGCGGATGGGCTGGGTCAGGACCACCGAGGCGAGCCTGGGATAGCCGAGCCACCCGGCAGCAAGCCCTGCCATCAAGCCCAGGACCGCGCACAGCGCCAGGAGCTCGCGGGAGCCGCGCCGGAAACGTCGCGCCGCGCCCCCCGTGCCCGGGGTGCTCGCGGCGCGATCCTGCATTACAGACATACGGGGCTCATGCAAAGCTCATCGCCAGCCGCCAGCCGAGCAGCGGGGCGAGTCGGCAACAGGATGGGATAATTGCGGATTCCAAAGGGCGCAGCCCTTTGGCCGCCGGAGGCGACCTCCGACTGCAAATATTGCAAGTCCCTCATACTTATCTGCAAATCACCCAGGCCGCCTGGCTTATGTCTCACATCCGGGCTTCTTGTTGCGCCCGTAGACGTCCTCGAAGCGGACGATGTCGTCCTCCTCCAGGTACGGCCCGGTCTGGATCTCGATGATCTCCACCGGGACCTTGCCGGGATTGGACAGCCTGTGCGTGGCGGTCTTTGGGATGTCGATGGACTGGTTCTCGGTGAGCAGCATTTCCTTGTCGTTCACCTGCACCAGGGCCGTTCCCGACACCACCACCCAGTGCTCGGAGCGGTGATGGTGCATCTGCAGCGACAGCTTGCCGCCTGCGGGCACTTCGATGCGCTTGATCTTGTAGTGGGGGCCGCCCTCCAGCACGGTGTAGCTGCCCCAGGGTCGGCGCACCGTGACGTGGGCGTTGACCAGCTGGCTGCCCTCGTCTTTCAGCGCCGTGACCAGATCCTTGACCTTCTGGGACTCGCTGCGCGGGCAGACCAGGGTGGCGTCGCGGGTCTGGACCACGATCATGTCTTCAAGGCCCACGCAGGCCAGCTTCCCCCCCTGGGAGATGAGCAGGTTGTCCCGGCAGCCCTGGGCCAGCACGTCGCCCTGCACGGCGTTCCCGCCCTGGTCCTTGTGGCCCATGCGGTAGATGGCCTCCCAGTTGCCCAGGTCGTCCCAGTCGAAGCGCGCCTCCACCATGGCCTGTCGGGCCATCTTCTCGACAACCGCGTAGTCCACGGAGATGTCGGGCAGGCCCGCGTAGCCGCAGCCGAGCGGAGCCTCCTTGCGGCGCTCCCACCAGTCCCAGAACACGGGCTGAAGGGTGCGCACCGCGTCCAGGAAGGCCTGGGCGGAGAACACGAACATGCCGCTGTTCCAGTAGTATTCGCCGCTTTGCAGATAGGCGGCGGCGGTGGCCGCGTCCGGCTTCTCCACGAAGGAGCGCACGTCGAACGCGCCGGGGCCGAGGGGCTCGCCCTTGCGGATGTAGCCGTAGCCGGTCTCGGGCTTGGTGGGCTTGATGCCGAACGTCACCAGGCGTCCGTCGCGGGCCAGGGGCAGCGCGTCGGCCAGGGTGTCCAGCCAGCCGCCGTTGGATTCGATCAGGTGGTCGGAGGGGAACACGGCCACCAGGGCCTCGGGGTCCTGGTCCACGATCTTGTCCAGGGCCAGGAGGATGGCCGGGAGCGTGTTTCTGCCCATGGGCTCGGCCAGCGCGCCCTTTTCCAGGGCCGGGTTGACCTCGCGCAGCTGGCCCCGGACCTCGAAGACGTGCTCCTCGTTGGTGACCACCCAGACGTGTCCGGGATCGAAAGCCTCCAGGGCGCGCGACACGGTGCGCTTCAGGAGCGTCTGCCCGCCGTCCAGCGACAGGAGCTGCTTGGGCAGCAGCGTACGCGACATGGGCCAGAGCCGGGTGCCGGAGCCTCCGGCCAGAATCACGGCGTGGCAGGGGGCGAACAGGTCCTTGCGGTCAGGGGAGCCGGTCATGTTAGCCTCTCGTGTGGGTTCAGCCTTCGAACTCGAAGGGCGACTGAAAATCCTTGAAGCGGCCCTGCTGGGCGTCCTTGGGAGACAGGATGGGGTTGGCGACGCCCCACTCGATGGCAAGGTCCGGATCGTTCCAGGCGATGCCGCTGTCGTGGGCCGGGGAATAGACGTCGTCCACTTTGTAGAGGAACTCCACGTCGGGGGTCAGCGTCAGGTAGCCGTGAGCAAAGCCTTTGGGCACAAGCAGTTGGAGAAAATTCGACTCGGAGAGCACGAAGGATTTCCACTGGCCATACGTCGGGGAACCCCGGCGCAGGTCCACCACCACGTCCAGCACTTCGCCGCGCGTCACGCGCACCAGCTTGGTCTGCGCCCTGGGCGGATTCTGGAAGTGCAGGCCGCGCAACACGCCCTGGTTGCGCGAGAGCGCGTGGTTGTCCTGGATGAACGCAAGCGCCAGGCCCTGAGCCTCGAACGTGGCCTGATTGTAGCTCTCCATGAAGAAGCCCCGGTCATCCTTGAAGACCTTGGGGGCATACAGCCAAAGTCCTGGCATGCCTGTAGCCTGAAACCCCACTGCGTCACCTCCTCGTGATGCTGATGAAACTGTCGGTTTGTATCCCATACGCCTCCTCCCGGCAACCGGGCCGGGGATGGAAACACGGCGGGCGAAACGCCTGTGCGGCACGTAACCGTGCATTTCGGAATCGACACGCGCGGCCACCGCCGCAACCGTACGGCGCGCAGCCGGGAAGCTACGCGCCCAGGAGCGCCTTGGCGTCGTGGCTTGAGCGGACAAGTGGCCCGCAGTACATCACCGGGATGCCCAGCCCCCGGCCGAGTTCCGCGATCTCATCGAACTCGGCGGGCTCCACATAACGCACGACCGGGAGATTGCGCCGCGACGGGCGCAGGTACTGCCCAACGGTGACCATGTCGCAGCCCACCCGGGCCAGATCTTCAAGCACCCGCGTCAGCTGTTCGCGCGTCTCCCCGAGGCCCAGCATCAGCCCGCTCTTGGACTTGACCGGAGAACCCGCCTTCGCGAAGGCCCGGACCCGCGCCAGAAGCTCCAGGCTTTGTTCGTAGCGCGCCTGGGGACGCACCGTGGAATAGAGAGCGGGCACGGTCTCCAGATTGTGGTTCAACACGTCAGGCGCGGCGTCCAGCACGGCGGCCAGGGCCTGCGCGTCGCCCTGGAAATCAGGGATGAGCACCTCGACAGAGGCCTGGGGCAGCTCGCAGCGCACGGCACGGATGGTCTGCGCGAACAGCTGCGCCCCGCCGTCCGGCAGGTCGTCGCGGGTCACGGAGGTGATCACCACGTGCTTCAGGCCGAGTTTTGCGGCTGCGGCGGCCACGCGCTGCGGCTCGTCCGGGTCGGGCGGACCTGAGGGCGAACCGGGCGTGATGTTGCAGAACCCGCAGGAGCGGCTGCACACGCCGCCTAATATAAGGAATGTGGCCACGCCCTTGCCGAAGCACTCGGCCATGTTGGGGCAGCGGGCCTGGCGGCAGACGGTGTGCAGCTCCTGCCCGGCCACTACCGACGCGGTGCGGGAGAACTCCTCGCCCTGGGGCGGCTTCACCTTGAGCCAGGCGGGAAGACGCGGGCTACTGTTCATTGTCACGGCCTCGCGCGCCGTCCAGGAAGGCCCGGACCAACGCGTCTTTCATGGTCTGCATGTCCGCCTGTGCGGCGGGTTTTCCCAGCCGTTCCAGCTCCAGCGCGGCGGAGGTCATCTGTACTCCGGGCAGGCCGCAGGCGGTTATCATGGAAAAGAGCGACAGGTCCGGCCCCACGTTCAGGGCCAGCCCGTGGTAGCTCACCCAGCGGCGAACGCCGACGCCAACGCTTGCGATCTTGCGCGGCCCGACCCACACGCCGGGGCGGCCCGGCGAGCGCCCGGCCTCAATGCCGAGTTCGGCCAGCGCCGTGATGGCGGTCTGTTCCAGGGCGTCGAAAAAGCTCTTCAGCCCGCCCGGCCTGCCGGACAGACGCGTCACCGGATAGAGGACCGCCTGCCCCGGAAAGTGGCAGGTGACGCTGCCGCCCCGGGTGGCCTTGGCGCAGTCGATGCCCTGGGCGCGAAGCTCGTCCGGGCTGAAGCGCAGGAAAGCCTCGCCCCCGTGGCGGCCGAAAGTGACCACCGGGGTGTGCTCCAGCACGAACAGGCGCTCTTCCCCGCCGTCCAGGACATCCTGCACGGCGGCTTCCTGCAGCGCCAGGGCCTCGGCAAAGGAGATCAGCCCGAGATCAACGACCCGCATCGCCGCGTCCGTCCCGGATGGGCGTAAGCCAGGTTCCGGTCTTGGCGTCGCGCTGTTTGGGCGCGGGCAGCCCGGCCTCCAGAAGCGCGCCGGACACCATGCCGCGCGGCGCTGCCGGGAAGGTCAGCAGGCGAAGCCCGGTGTGGTCGCAGGCGTAGGCCCCGAGCCCGGTGGGCAGCGTGAAGCGGTGCGACACCACGCGGGAGCGGGCTTCGTCGTAGCGCGGCTCGGCGGCGCTCATATGCATGAAGCTCAGGCTGGCGCGGTCCTTGTCCAGGCCGGAGACGCGCGTCAGGTTGGTCAGCCACTCGGGCGCGCCGTCTGACGGGAACACGAAGTGGCACCAGGAGCGCCAACGCGGGGCCAGCATGGGGCACGGCTCGGCGTGGGTGCAGGGAGCCAGGGGCGAGAGCCCCTCCTCCAGGAGCATATCGCGCAGGCGCGACAGCAGCTTGCCTCCCAGGCGCGTGCCCGGCTCCACCAGTAGCAGGCGCGCATCGTGGGCCATGCGCCCGGTGAGCATCTCGGCCATGCGCTCCATGGCGTGGTGGCCCTCCTCGCCGCGCCCCCTGGACAGCTCGTTCAGGGCGTTGGCTGCGGCCACCACCTGGAACGGCCCGCCGGGGGCCTTGTGGGCCGGGGCCTGCACGATGTCGATGGTCCAGTTGCGGCCAGCCTCGCCGGTGAGGGCGTCGAAGAGCGCAAGGCCTGCACGCATGGCCTGACCGGTCTGGTCCACGCAGACAAGGCGCAGCTTGCGCTCACGCAGGTGGGGCCTTGCGAGCCACAATGCCTGGGCCAGGGTCAGCGGTCCGCAGCCCAGGTCCAAAAGCGAGTCGCCGTCCTTCAGGTCGAAGTTGAGTCCGGTAAGCAGGCGAGACAGGCGGTAGATGTTCCAGGGCAGGAAGTAATAGAGGTATGCGGACAGGTTGGCCGGGTTGGCCAGATAGTTGGTCTGGGGACCGGGACCGCGCTCTGCGGTCAGGGCCAGGGAGAGGCGCTTCACGTCCTGGGGCAGGCCCGCGCGGTGCTTTCCTTTAAGAGGATGCACAGAGTCCAGCACCTTGCGGTAGGCGACCAGGGCCTCGGCCAGGGCGGGAGCGGGCTTGGAAAAGAGCGGCACTGCGTCGCGCAGGATGCCTGTATGGTCATCGGACATGGGAAAACCTCATGGAATCAAGATACATCGTCTGAAAATCGGGTACGGCAACCACGTCGACCAGCTGCGTCCTGGCCGCAAGCCCGCCGAGCCAGCGCCGCACGTCCTTCCTGCCTGCGGCCAGACAGGCTCCGTCCAGGGAGGAATTGCCAACGGCCCGGACAGTGCCCGCGCCGCCCGGAGGCAAAAATCCCAGGACCTCGAGATCGGGCGACGATACGTGCTCCCCGAGCGAGCCAGCCAGCAGCACGGCGTGCAGGTCGGAAAACGCGAGGCCCGCCTCGGCCAGTAAAATTTTCACGGCGGCTCCGAAAGCGGCCTTCACCTTCAGGAGCGCTTCCACGTCGGAAGCGAACAATGCGGACCCGCCCACATCCAGGCAGGGTTCGCCGTCCTCATCGCCAAGCCCGGCCAGCACCCGCGCAGCCAGCGGCGACGCGGCCCCGCGCTCGAACCGTCCGCTTGGCGAGACCACCCCGAGCGTGATCAGACGAGCCAGCAGGCTCACGTAGCCGGTGCCGGATATGCCCTTCACGGACGCGCCCGAAGCGCCGGCAGCATACAGCACCGGTTCTAGGCCGCGAGGCGAAAGGCCAAAAGCCACTGCCGCGCCCGGTCCGGCCAGCATGCCCCGGCGCATGCCCACGCCCTCCAGCGCAGGCCCCATGGGGACGCTGGCAAGCAGGAAGCGCCCGTCCGGCAGCGCCAGGGCGAATTCGCCGTTGGTGCCAAGATCTGCCAGCAGGTAGGGAGGCGTGGGTTTGCGGTCGGAAAATTCCAGGGCGGCCAGTCCGGCGCTGATGTCGCCCCCGACAAAGGGCGCGGGCAGCGGCGGGATGTAGACCTGCGGGAGCGCCTCGTCAAGGGTCGCCACGGCGTCCCCGGGCCAGTCCACGCGGTAGGGCGCGGCAGAAAGGCCGGAGACGTCCAGGCCCAACGCCAGAGAGGTCATGCAGGTGTTGCCCGCCAGGCAGATGCTCTCCGGAATGCAGCCGACGTCCTTTATTATAGTGAAGACGGCCTGGGCTGCGGCCTGCCGCAGCCGCGCCGCCCCGTCGGGATGCGCGGCCAGGGCCAGGCGCGACATGACCTCAGAACCGGCCCCGAGCTGCGGGTTGTGGAAGCTGCCGGACAGCACGCGCGAGCCAGACTCGAAACGCCAATGTATTGATGTGGTGCCCAGGTCGATGCCGAGATGGCCCCCCGGACACCCGCCGGACAGCGTTTCCGGCAGGAGTGTCGGCGGCGCCAGGGCTGCCTCGACCGACGATCCCGGCGTCGGCTGGCGCACGCAGGAGAGCCTCCAGCCGCGTTCCAGACGTTCGGACGAGATGCGCTGCAGTTCGACCGGGAGCGGCTCGGGCGGGTCAGTGATGAAGCGGACCTGGCACAATCCGCACCGCCCTGCTCCCGAGCAGAGCGGGCGAGAGGAGAACGCCCCTGCGAGATAAAGATGCTGGGCCAGGGTCAATCCCCCCCGCACGGGCGACAAGACCTGTTCGCCTCCCCCTTTGGGGGTGATCGAAAATGTGTTCATGGCAGGCTCGCAGGATGCGTTCAGCCCCGGAAAAGCGCAAGCAGTTTCCCTATCGGGGCGTTTTTAGAACAAATATATATTCCTATCACAAGCAGTTAAGAATGCAACAAAACTTTGTCATTTCATTCAGGGTGTTTAGGAGAAATACCGAAAAATCCCCCGAAAAACTCTGGACATAAATTTTCCCTGTGACTAGAAATCGACCTCACGGAAGGACACCAGCGAGGCTCCCGGCAGGGTTTGTGATCCCCATTCACGCCGCCCCCGCACACGCGCTCATCCGGTAGCGAGCATGAATCTCGCCGGGCGCGACACACGAAAGTCCCTCCGAATGCCCTGAGAGTTTTCGAATGAACTAATAAGCCGCACGTGCGGTTAGATCTGGATTCGTATCGAAACTGTCCGAATCGGCCAACAATGAACAAGGAGACGAGGAAGAGATGCCACGCACCACACCCCTTGCCCCCTGGATGACCGTACGCACCATGCTGGTGCTCGCCATCCTGCTCACCACCACCGCTTGCGGTTCAAAACAGTCTGCCTCCCGTCAAAACCTCGCTGAAAACGCTGCCGCAACCGAAGCCGCCGCAACCGAATTCGAACCGACCTCGCCGTTTCTGCACTTCACCGGTGCGAAATTCTGCGCCCTGCCCGTGCCGAGCGTGGTGGCTGGTTCCAAGAATCCCTTCGAACTCACCGGTTTCACCGGCAGCAAGCACGACCAGCGCCTCGTCACCCTGGCCTTCAGCCAGATCGGCACCCTGTACCGCTCCGGCGGCACCGAACCCGGCACCGGTTTCGACTGCTCCGGCTTCACCACCTGGGTGTACAGCAAGCTCGGCGTGAACCTGCCCCGCAGCTCCCGCGAGCAGTTCCAGGAAGGCAAAGTGATCGCCAAGGCCCAGCTCCGCAAGGGCGACCTGGTCTTCTTCGGCAACAAAAAGCGCATCACCCACGTCGGCATCTACCTGGAAGACAACAAGTTCATCCATAGCTCCAGCTCCGGCGACACCGTCAAAATTTCCAGCCTGGACGAACCCGTATGGGAGCGCAAGTACACGGGAGCACGCAGGGTCTTCTAGACCCGGTGCACGGCGGCACATCCTGGCCAATTCCAGCGATGCCGCCTTCCGGTTTCTCAAGCTCAAGGGCGGAAGCGGCATGCTCCCGCCCTTTTCTTTTGACGGTCCATCATATAGGGTATTAAAAATTCAGTGTGACGGACTCAGCGTTATGCCCACGCCTAAGAAGAGCAGGAAAAAATCCCCCCAAGCCAAGTTGGCCACGGCGTTCGTCGCGGGGATAGCCTTGCCGGTCTGCCTGGCCGCCGGTTGGCACGCGGCCTACGGACAGCAGGACGTTCCCCCGGCCTCGCAGGCCCGGCCTGTGCGAGCCACCCAGGCTTCCCTTTCCCAGGATTCCGCCGGCCAGACCGCTTCGCCTCTTCCCCATGAGGAGCTGGCCCAGATGCGCGCCATCTTCCAGCAGGGCGTACGCAAACCCACCATCGACCGACTGGAGCGAACAAAGAAAATGTGGGCCAGCGCGCCGAAGATACAGCAGATCCTCGAGCAGCGCCGCCAGCGCCTGGAGCAACTGGATCAGGCCTACTTCGACTTCGCCCGCAAGGACGTGGCTGCCCAGATGGCCAAGGCGGGACTGAGTTTCTCCGGCACCCAGTATTTCGCCTACGCCGACCGCAACCCGCAGACACAGTTTATTCTTGTGGGCCTATACGACTCAGCCAGCGACCGCATCGAGTTCCTTGGAGCAGACCTCATCTCCTCGGGGAACATCGAGAAGGGCGGGGACTATTTCGTCACCCCCACCGGGGTCTTCGAAAACGCCCTGGAGAACTTCTCCTACCGCGCCATGGGCACCCCCAACCAGGACGGATGGCGCGGCCTGGGCTCCAAGGACAGCCGCGTCTGGGATTTCGGCGACCAGAAGAGCCTCAAGAAATACAAGGCGGGCGAGACCATCAGCCAGATGCGCCTGCTCATGCACTCCACCGACCCCGACAAGGGCGAACCCCGCCTCGGGAGAACCGACTCCAAAGGCTGCGTGCGCATTTCCCAGGGACTCAACAAATTCCTGGACACCTACGCCATCCTGGACCGCAACTACGAGGAATGGGCCAAGACCCGCCCCGACTCGTGGCTTCTGAAGAAAGACCGCAAGCCTGTGACGTATCCAGGCCGCTACCTCATCATCGGGGACTCAGCTCCGCAGATGCAGGCCCAGGCCAAGCCCTGACTCCCTCATGGAGACGCATGTGCCAACGACCGCAGGACTCGGGCAGCGCAAGCTGCGGATTCTCTGCGTCGATGACGCAGCCGCGATCCGCAGGGCTATTGCCGCCTATCTCGGAGACCTGGGACATACCGTGGACCAGGCCCAGGACGGTACGGTCGGGCTGGAACGCATCAACGCAAACACATACGACGCCGTCCTTCTCGACCTGGCCATGCCCGGCATCTCCGGGCTGGACGTCCTTCGAACGGTGTCGCTGTCGCACCCGCACCTCCCGGTGATCGTCATTTCCGGCACCGGGGCCATCCAGGACGTCATCGCCGCCCTGCGCCTGGGTGCCTGGGATTTCATCACCAAGCCCATCGAGGACATGGCCATCCTGGAATACGCCCTGGCCAGGGCATTGGAGCGCGTCACGCTCATCAGGGAAAACCAGCTCCACCGCGAGCGCCTCGAAGCTCTGGTGCGCAAACGCACCGCCAAGCTGCGCGCCGAGATAATCGAACGCCAGACCGTGGAAACCGCACTGCGTTCCTCCCTCTCCGAAAAGGAGGTCCTGCTCAAGGAAGTCCATCACCGCGTCAAGAACAACCTCCAGGTGGTCACCAGCCTGTTGTCGCTCCAGGCGTTGCGCTTCGAGGACCCGCTGCTGTCCGCCGCCTTCCAGGACAGCCAGGCGCGGGTCAGGGCCATGGCCCTGGTTCATGAGAAGCTCTACCGGTCCAAGGATCTGTGCCGGATCGATTTCGCCAGCTATCTGAGTGAACTGACCGTCTTCCTCATCCAGGCGTACAGCCCCAAGAACCTGAGCGTCACCCCGGACATCCACAGCGAGGAATTCTACCTGTCAGTGGACAGCGCCATCCCCTGCGGACTGATCCTGAACGAGCTGGTCACCAACAGTCTCAAGCACGCCTTCACAGGGCGCACCACCGGCATTATCCGCCCCCACGCCTGGACTGAAAACAACCATGCGGTCCTGTGCGTCAGGGATAACGGTGTAGGCCTGCCTCCTGGCTTTGACGTGAACCAGGCCGATACCCTTGGCCTGCAACTTGTCACCAACCTCGCCCGCCAACTCCACGGCGGCCTGGAAGTTGAGACCGGCCCTGAGGGGACCGCCTTCACGATCCGTTTTCCTCTGCCGGACAACTTGTCCTGCGGCCCTCTGGACGACTCACTCGCCTCCGCCAGCGCCTGACACGCTCCCGCATTCCCGGCATACTCCGAAAGCTTTGACATCGCGCATTATTGCAGGCACGTAGACAGCTTGGAGGGCCTGCAATGCCAAGCATTTCCGACGACTTCTCCCGGCATGTGGTCATTGATTCGCGGCCTGGGCATTACATCTGCTTCCCCGACGTGCGCCGCACCGGCGACGGACGCCTTCTCTGCGTCTACCGCCAGTCCGACCAGCACGTGGCCAGCCGGGCCGACCTGCTGTACTCGTCCAGTCTGGACCTGGGCAAAACCTGGAGCCCGCCGCGCTATCTGAATCCCGCCGTCGGGCATTGCGCCAGGATCACCCTGCTGGAGGACGCGCGAGTGCTGGTCATCGACGACCACTCCCAAAACCAGTTCTGGAGCCTGGACCACGGCGAAACCTTCAGCCGCGCCCCCTACACCGGCGCGTACATGCCCATCCCCGACCGGGTATTGCAGATACGGCCCGATCATTTCCTGACCACCGCGCACACCCATCGCGGCGAAGTCGGCTCGCCCAAGATCCGCCAGGCTCCCTCTGAGCAGCTGGTCTATGCTTCGGGCAACCAGGGGCGCACCTGGCGTCCCTATTCCGTGCTGGCCTTTGATCCCAATCTCGTGCTGTGCGAGGCCTCCATGACCACCCTGCCGGACGGCAGGCTCCTGGCCATCCTGCGAGAGAACTCCTTCGTCTTCGAGCCCATGTACATATGCCTCTCCGAGGACCAGGGAGCCACCTGGAGCCTGCCCAGACCGACGCCCATCGCGGGGCATCGCCCCACCATCGGGGTCACCCCGTCCGGCAGGCTGCTGGTGACCTACCGCAACGTGGGGCCCGACGGCGGTACCGCCGCGTGGCTGGGCAGCTTCGAGGACCTCGACCGCGACTACGAGGTCCACGGCCTGCACCCCGCGCCGGACAATCCCACGCTGACGCCGCAAGGACTGCTCATTGAGAACGAAGCGGGGCTGGACCGCGCGGTGCGTTACGCCCTGCGCCCCATGACCGATCCGGAACGGGCCAGAGCGCAACTCAGCGCAGAGGTGCTGGTGGAAGAAGCCCAGGAAAAGGCCTGCGCCATTCATTTCGGCGGCTGGTGGCGGCTTCAGCCAGACAGCGTCCTTCCTCCGGCCAAGGACGCCGAGCCCCTCCCCGTGCCCAAGGGACAGCCGCTCTCCATCACGCTGCGCTACACGCCGGGTAGCGTGGAGGCCGTGGTCAACGGGGAACCGGCCGGGACATACCCGGCGGACAAGCTCCAGGCGGAGACCCGCGCGGCGCTTTTCGGCAACGCGGCCACCAAGGAGCTAAACGGCGGCAGGCACCTGTGGCGCAGCGTGTCCTACGCCATCCAGGAACCGCGCTACGAGCGAGACTACTCCTGGAACTGGACCCACGACATGGGGCATCCCGACGCCTACGTCCGCGCCCGCGTTCTGGAACTGGCCAACGACCGCAGCGCCAACTCCGGCGACTACGGCTACTCCGGCTGGGACGCCCTGCCCGACGGCAGCTATTTCTGCGCCTACCACCATGGAGGCGGCGACCAGCCGGACTATCAGCCAAGCCGGAGCAGTCACGTGCGCGGCACGTGGTTCTCCGATTCCGACTTCGAACCCCTAACCCGTGAGGCCCCATGAGTACCCAAGCACCCGCCAAAAAGAAGACGCTGGGCCAGATAGAGGTCATGCGCGTCATCGCCATGACCGGAATCTTTCTGTATCATCTCTGGTCCGACGTTCCCAAGGCAGGCACCGAGAACCCCATGGGACCGGCATTCGGAGCCATCCTCAGCCAAGGCTGGCTGGGCGTGATCCTCTTCAACATCGTCACCGGCTTCGTGCTCACCCTGCCCTTCGCAGGTCCCACGGGCAGGCCCGTTCCCGGCTACCTGGACTTCCTGCGCCACCGCCTGCTGCGCATCTGTCCCAACTACTACGTCAGCCTCCTGTTCTGGAGCGTGGTCGCCCTGGTCATGGGCAAGGCCGGGGCCGACTTCGTCAGCTCCTTCCTGCAGCACGTGTTCTTCGTGCACACGCTCAATCCAGCAGTTTTCTTCGACATCGTCCCGGCCTACTGGTGGATGGGCCTTCTGGCGCAGTTCTACCTGGCCTTCCCCCTGCTCTTCAAACTGTTTACGAGACTCGGCCCCAAGCGTGCAGCACTGTGGCTGTGCGGCGGCTGCTGGGTGTTCTGGGCGATTCTCGAGGTGCTGGCCAAGGCCATGCCCGGCTCCATCTTCGCCATGGGCAACTACCTGTTCTATTTCAACCTGCCCTTCCGTTTGGGCGAGTTCGCCCTGGGCATGTTCCTGGCCTGCCTCTGGCGCGACCCTGCCGCCAACCCGGTGCTTGGGCAGGGTCTGTCGCTCGGAGCGGCCTTCGGCGGCAAGCGCAGGGCTGCCTGGGCCGGACTTATCGGGCTCACGCTCTGGGGCCTGCTGTTCGGCATCCCCGGCCCGGTGCTGCTGATTACGCACATGTACTGGCTGTCCGTGGTCTTCTGCGCCGGAATGGTGATCTTCTTCTCCGACACCATGGACCGCTTCGGCACCTGGGGTCCGGTAGCCAAGTTCGCTGCCGCGTCCTACAGCATCTACCTCATGCACCAGCCCATCCTGGGGTATGCAGCCGGATGGACGGTCCCCCACATGGAGCCGTTCCCGGCGTTCATCTTCCTGACGGGCGTCTGCGGCCTGCTGTCCGTGTGGTCGGCGATGGTGGTCGATTCCGTCGTGGCAAAGATCAACGCCAAGATCGGCTGAGGCAGATTTCGGAGCACAAAGTCCGAACGGACAATATGAAACGCCCGGCCCTGCTTGCATGCAGGACCGGGCGTTTTCCCGTTCAGGCGCGTCTTCTTCGCCGCGTCTGTAAAAATCGGAAGAGTGGAAAGCGCTCAGGCCGCGCGCGCCCCGGCCACTCCCGAAACAGCGCAGATGTGAACCGGCCCGCCATGGGCGCGAACTGGCTGCGTCAACCCGGCCAACAAGGCGTCCATCTCGCCGGGACTTCCGGGCATGCCGATCACGCCGAGGTGGGGCAACAGCAGGGAATATGCCTTGAAGGCGTAGGTTCGAAGCGGTGTCAGCACGTCTGCCCGGCGCGTGCGGAAAGGGTCTTCGCCCATGGAGCAGGAGCGCCCGAACACCACAAGCTGCCTGCACGACAAGAAACGCATGGAATAGGCGGCGCAGACGCCGTCCACCAGAAGCGGACAGCCCTCCTCGCCGCCTTCGTCCGGCCCGTTTCCCCAAAGGCGGTCCAGCGCAGCTAGGCTGCGCGGGGACGATTCGCGCTTCAGATGCCACGCGGCCCCGGCTATTTCCAGGGAGGTGGCCGCCATGTGCCTGGAGGAGCAGCAACCCGCGCATTGCTCGCGGCAGGCCGGAGCTTCGCCGCGCACGGCAGACTCGTGCCGGATAGCCAGACGGACGCCCACGTCCATGATTGCCTGGGCCTTGATGAGGCTCGGCAGCCAGAGGTGCGTCAAAGAGCTGTCGGGCGATGCGTCGAACATAAGCAAATCCTCCGTTCCAGGTCGTTCCCTGGGCATTCTGCGAGCTATGAAGCAATCTTCGTTCCAGCCCCGGGGGCAACTCTCGGATCATCGGGCAGGCGCGGCCGCTTCGGAGCGTGCGTCCATGCCGGAAGCGTGGCGGTTGCACGTTTCGCGGGCTACGACGCCTCATCCTCCCATCTGCGATTTTTAGCGATTACCGTAAAAATCGGCATTTTAGTCCGGACGGGCAATTTATTGAAATTTTGGGGAGACAAAGCCGGAAATCAGCTCTCGGACAGGCCCGGCAGGCACTCTGGAGCAACCCGGAACCCTCATTTGTCGAAAAAAGAACCTCACGAGGCAGATTTTCCACTTTTGCCGTCTTTACTTTTTCAATCGACCAATTTACATTATTGAAAATGCAGACAGCGAAAGAAGGAGCACGACGCCTGATGGCCTCAAGGGATCCACGCATTCCACAATTTTGCGCCACTCACGCGCCCTGCTCGCCGGCAACGCTCCTGCACAGCCTTTTCGGACGGGTCTGCCAAGCGCCCACGCGCCCTGGCGGCTCCCCCTGGAACACTCCGGCTTCGCGGCCCTCTTGCCACGCAGGAATGGCCGCGTCACACCATCTCGAATCTCAACCCATTATGGAGATCGCCCTATGAGTGGAATCAAGGCTCGCCTGGACGCCATTTCGGCCATCATCAATTATCAGCCGGCTCACGCGCCCCTCAACTTTCACGACACCAAGCCCACCGACGTGTTCGGCTCCAACGTCTTCAACGACAAGGTCATGTCCGAGCGTCTGCCCAAGGGCGTGTACAAGTCCCTGAAGAAGACCATCGCCTTCGGCGAGAAGCTTGATCCCTCTGTTGCCGACGTCGTCGCCAACGCCATGAAGGACTGGGCCATCGAGAAGGGCGCCACCCACTTCACCCACGTGTTCTATCCCCTGACCGGCCTGACCGCCGAAAAGCACGACGCCTTCCTTGTCCCCGACGGCAAGGGCGGCGCGGTCGCGGAATTCTCCGGCAAGATGCTCATCCAGGGCGAGCCCGACGCCTCCAGCTTCCCCTCCGGCGGCCTGCGCGCCACCTTCGAAGCCCGTGGCTACACCGCCTGGGACGTCACCAGCCCCGCCTACATCTACGAGAACCCCAACGGCACCTTCCTGTGCATCCCCACCGCGTTCGTCTCCTGGACCGGCGAGGCCCTGGACAAGAAGACCCCGCTGCTGCGTTCGCTCCAGTCGCTGAACAAGCAGGCCAAGCGCGTGCTGAAGCTGTTCGGAGTCACCACCAAGTCGCCCGTGACCTCCTTCGCCGGCGCCGAGCAGGAATACTTCCTGATCGACCGCAACTTCGTGTTCTCGCGCCCCGACATCCTCATCTCCGGCCGCTCGCTGTTCGGCGCCAAGCCCGCCAAGGGCCAGGAGTTCGAGGACCAGTACTTCGGCGTGGTTCCCCGCCGCGTGATGAGCTTCATGATGGAAGTCGAGCGCGAGCTCTACAAGCTGGGCGTTCCCGTCAAGACCCGCCACAATGAAGTGGCCCCCAGCCAGTTTGAAATCGCCCCCATCTTCGAGTCGGGCAACCTGGCCACCGACCACAACCAGCTGGTCATGACCACGCTTCGCACCGTGGCCAAGCGCTACGGCATGATCTGCCTGCTGCACGAGAAGCCCTTCGCGGGCATCAACGGCTCGGGCAAGCACCTGAACTACTCCCTGGGCAACGCCGAACTGGGCAGCCTGTTCGATCCGGGCGACACCCCCCACTCCAACGCCCAGTTCCTGGTGTTCTGCGCCGCCGCCATCCGCGCCCTGCACAAGTACGGCGCTCTGCTGCGCGCCACCGTCGCTTCCGCCTCCAACGACCATCGCCTGGGCGCCAACGAAGCTCCCCCGGCCATCATGAGCGCCTACCTGGGCGAGCAGCTGGCCGACGTGTTCGAGCAGATCAAGAAGGGCGAAGTGAAGGGCTCCAAGCAGAAGGGCGTCATGCACATCGGCGTGGATACCCTGCCCCCGCTGCCCATGGATCCGGGCGACCGCAACCGCACCAGCCCCTTCGCCTTCACCGGCAACCGCTTCGAGTTCCGCGCCGTGGGCTCGTCCCACTCCATCGCCGGAGCCCAGGTGGCCCTGAACGCCATGATGACCGAATCCCTGGACTACATCGCCACCGAACTCGAGAAGCTGGGCAAGGTCAACAAGACCCAGTTCAACGAGGGCGTCCAGAAGGTTCTGCAGAAGATCATGCAGGAGCATGACGCGGTCATCTTCAACGGCGACGGCTACTCCGACGCCTGGCACCAGGAAGCGGCCAAGCGCGGCCTGCCCAACCTGAAGACCACCCCCGAAGCCCTGCCCGTGCTCTCCAGCAAGGAAGTGGTGGAGCTCTTCACCAAGTACGGCATCTTCTCCGAGGCCGAACTGAAGTCCCGCCAGGAGATCTACCTGGAGCAGTACGTGAAGACCCTGGCCACCGAAGGCAACCTGGTTGTCCGCATGGCCCGCACGGTCATCTTCCCCGCCGCCATGCGCTACCAGGGCGAACTGGCCGGCGCCTGCGCCAACCTGAAGGCCATCGGACACGACTTCAAGATGGCTACCCTGGAAGACGTGACCGCCAAGCTGCGCGCCATGCAGGCTGAAGTGGACAAGCTGGAGAAGCTCCTGGATCACGAAGGCGGAGACACCCTGGCCCACGCCAAGTTCATGTGCGAGAAGGTCCTGCCTGCCATGAACTCCGTGCGCTCCTACGCCGACGCCCTGGAAGCCGTGGTGGCCGACGACCTGTGGCCCCTGCCCTCCTACCAGGAAATGCTGTTCATCCGCTAACGCGGACGACGGCTCATCGAAACACGAAGGCCGCTCCCGGAAGGGGGCGGCCTTTTTTCATGGTATCGAATGGAGCTTTCGGCTTGATGCGCAAGGCCATCCGGACTGTAAAGTTCTCCGGCATGTGTTGGGAGTCCATACAGGACAAGCGCCCCCCGGAAAAGCCAACGTACTGTAATAACAACGAATATCTAGAGGCCCAACCTTTGCACGGCTGCATCCGACACATGGGAGGCACCATGACACTGAAGACCCTCGTCCTTCTGAGTATGATCGCGGTCGTGCTTCTTACATGGAAGGCCAACGGCTATATCCCGTAATGCGACACGACCTCCTCGCATCGCGGCCAGATGGCGCGCCGAGAAAACCTGGCCATATCCCATCACGGCGTCCGTATGCGCCAGTTCAGCCGCCAGCATGACAGGACCTTCGCCTACTCCCCTATTATCTTGACCAGCACCCGCTTTTTCCTGCGCCCGTCGAACTCGCCGTAGAAGATCCGCTCCCAGGTCCCGAAGTCCAGTCGCCCCTCGGTGATGGCCACCACCACCTCGCGCCCCATGATCTGGCGCTTCATGTGGGCGTCGGCGTTATCCTCGCCCACGTTGTGCCTGTAGCCGGAAACGGGCTCATGCGGCGCGAGCTTCTCCAGCCACACCTCGTAGTCGTGATGCAGGCCGGACTCGTCGTCGTTTATGAACACGCTGGCGGTGATGTGCATGGCGTTCACCAGCACCAGCCCTTCGCGCACGCCTGATTCGCGCAGGCATGCCTCCACGTCCTTCGTGATGTTCACGAAACCTCTTCGCGTGGGTACAGTGAACCAGAGTTCCTTGCGGTAGCTTTTCATGACGACTCCCCCGGAGTGATTGTCCCGCAAACCCGGCCAGCGCCGACAAATCGGTGCTGGCCGGGTGCGGGGCGATGCCCGCGTATACCCTGCAAGGCCGAATTCATAAAGCGCATGTCCCTTCATGACCGTGCGCCCCCGGCAAGCCGTCATCAGGGCAGCTTTCCCCGAGAGTTCTCGCGTGGACCGCAAGCACACTCCGAGCACCAACACGGCACTGCCCCCCCGAGCGCATGGCACGCCGTGAGAGCATGCCCTCGCGGAGCAATTTCGCCTTCCACATGCACCGCAAGCCAGACACTATATTGTTATCAATATTTATTCACAACACCTTGCAATCACCACCCACATATACCAAGCCTTGTTTGCGCACAGGGAACTTTACGATCAGTTTGTGTATTTACATATCCTGACATTCGATCAAACACTGACCCGGCAGTCTCGGTCTCAAGGAACCAGCTGTACCACTCCCTCGACCTGGGCTGCACAGTGACAGGCACGCGCGAGCGACATTGTGCAACCATTACAGGAGGAAAAGGCGTATGTTTGGGTCAGACTCAGGATTTCATCAAAACGGTGTGTTCAGACAATTGACGAAATGCGTATTCGTATGTGCGATATTGCTTACCGCATTGCCGCCTCAAGAAGCGAAGGCGAATACGGTCTTCAACCTGTCGGACGATTTCAGCACGATCTCAAACCCGAACGGACCGTGGCAATATGGCTGGGTATCGACGATTGGAGGCTCCCTGACCGTGTTTGACGAGGTACTGTACCCGCCCTACGGCGGAGACAGATGGAACGACTCCACCATATCGAACACTTACTGGATTCCCCAGGTTTGGAAGAACAATTCCACCGATACCTTGTTCAACTGGGTTGAGCCTGGAGACGTGAGCCTGCATCCTGGCCCCTCCGGTGAATTGGCAACAGTGCGTTTCACCGCCCCTGTCGATGGAACGTACTCCCTCAGCGGCTATTTCAACAGCTACAACAGGGCGTACATGAGCAAATACATCTACAGATCCGGAGCCACAACCGGACTGCTGCTCAGCGAAAACAGCTCCTGGTACAATGACTTCAGCATCCTCGGCCTAGCAATGCAGGCAGGCAACTTCCTGGACTTTGTGGTGGGGCCGACCGTTTGGAACAGCATAGCGGGAGGTGACACAATCCTGTCTCTGAACATCACCGGCAGCTTCGACATCCCCAATCCTCCGGTCGCCACGCCGGAACCCGGCACAGT
Organism: Fundidesulfovibrio putealis DSM 16056; assembly: GCF_000429325.1. Lineage (NCBI taxonomy): Bacteria > Pseudomonadati > Thermodesulfobacteriota > Desulfovibrionia > Desulfovibrionales > Desulfovibrionaceae > Fundidesulfovibrio > Fundidesulfovibrio putealis. Next base: position 174,172 of record NZ_AUBQ01000016.1, on the reverse strand, counting down.
GATGCTTCTGGGCATCGGGTTCCTGGGGTTGGCATACGTTCGCCGGATCTTGGCGTAGGGGCACAAACGGCAGCGGCCCGGCCGGTTTCCCGGTCGGGCCGCTTATAGAAGAGTTCTGAGTTTGGCGTTCTCAAAATGCGTTCATGCCGTGTGGTTCCAAACCAAGAGAACCATGTCCATATTTCGTGAAAAACATATTCATGCTCTTCACGAACTCAACACTACAGGTCTTTATACTTGACGGGAATCTTCAGCTTGGGGTTCATCTTCTTGGCCATGGCGAAGTCTTCCTTGGCCTTGTCGGGCTGCGGGGGCAGCATGCCCATGTAGCTCACGCCCCGGTTGTAGTGATACCCGCCCGTAAGGATGCTGGGCTGGGACATTCCGATGACCTTGGTCAGGTCGGCAACGGCTTCGGCGTGCTTGCCCTGCATGGCCAACACGCGGGCGCGTTCATACAGCGCATTGATAAGGTCGGGTTTGATTTCCAGAGCCTTGTTGAAGTCGGCCATGGCCAGGTCGTAGTTCTTCTTGTTGGAGTATGCAGCGCCACGGTTAGCAAGCGCGTTGGCCAGGATGTCCTTGCTGGTTTTGGGGTTGTCGATAACCGGGGTCAGCGTGGCGATGCCCGCGTTCCACTGACGACTTGCAATCTGATCGACACCCTTCATGTACGTCGCACTGATCGCTTTCTCTTCACTCATGGCGGCTTTTTGGGCGGCCTGAACAGGCGCCACGCCAACGGTGAGAGCGGCCACGAGAGCCAAAACGAAAATCCTGATTCCCATACTTTCCTCCTCAATGGTTGAAAAGTGAGCTATAGGTAATCATATGCATGGCTTTGCATTATTTAGCAAGGGAAAAACCGGCCAGAGGCCGGTATTTAAAACACGTCTACGGGACAATCCCTGGCACGCACTCGCACTCGCCCTCCCCACCCAAGAAACGTCGCCCCCGAACGTACGCGCCCCAACGCTGAGAGTCATGAACCACACCCCCATCCCGACAGGCGCACATTGACCCTCCAAGCCCGCTGGCGTAGAGATGACATGCCCTCAAACGACTGTTTACGAGCCTCACACCATGACGCCTCCGGCTTCCCCCACATCGTTGACTTTCAAGCCCGCGCCTGCGGGGATCGCCGTCACGCTTACCGGACGGCTCGACGCCGACGGCGTGTCCGGCATATGGGACCAGGCAGTGCGCCTGGCCGCCAGTCCGGGGCAAAGGCTCACGGTGGACGCCCAGGCAGTGGACTATTGCGACGGGGCAGGGCTCGCCCTGCTGGTGGAGCTGCGGCGGCGCGCCGAGGCGGCGCGGGCAGAATTCCGGCTGGACGGGCTGAACCAGCGGTTTCGCGACCTCTACGACCAGTTCTCCCCGCAGGACCTCCTGCCGCCAGCCTCCCATAAGGACAAACCCAGCCTGCCTGAGGAGGTGGGCCGCAAAGCCGCCATCCTCATCGACGACATCTATTCCCTCATCGCCTTCATCGGCGAATTCGCCGTTGCGCTGGTCCGCGCGGCTGCCAACCCTCGCTCCATCCGCTGGCGCGACGCCCTGAACGTGGCCGAGACCGCAGGAGTCAACGCCCTACCCATCATCGTGCTCATCGGCTTTCTCATGGGCCTCATCATGGCGTTCCAGTCGGCCATGCCGCTCAAGCAGTTCGGCGCGGAGATCTTCGTGGCCAACCTGCTGGCATTGTCGCTCCTGCGCGAACTCGGCCCGCTGGTCACGGCCATCATCCTGGCCGGGCGCTCGGGCTCGGCTTTCGCCGCCGAAATAGGCACCATGACCGTCAATGAGGAGATCAACGCCCTGAGGACCATGGGCCTGGACCCGGTGCGCTTCCTGGTTGTCAGCCGCGTGCTTGCGGCCATGGCCATGACGCCCATGCTGACGCTGTTCTTCAGCCTGGCCGGGCTGGTAGGCGGCGCGCTGGTGATGCTGTCGCTTGGGTATCCGCTGGTGGCCTTCGTCAACCAGGTGCAGATGTCGGTCACCCTGGGCGACATGCTGGGGGGACTTCTCAAGGCCAGCGTGTTCAGCCTGCTGGTGTGCGCCATCGGCTGCCAGCGGGGCTTGCGCACGCGCGGCGGAGCCAGCTCCGTGGGGCAGTCCACCACCAGCGCGGTGGTGTCGGGCATCATCCTCATCGCCGTGGCGGACGGAGTGTTCGCGGTGGTGTTCTACGTGATGGGCTGGTGATGCAAGGCCCGGCCATCGAGGTTTCTGGGCTGACCATGGGCTACGGCGAGAACGTCGTGCTCAGGGACGTAAGCTTCAGCGTGCAGCCCGGCGAGGTGTTCGTCATCCTGGGTGGCTCGGGCTGCGGCAAGTCCACCCTCTTGAAAAACATGATAGGACTGTTCCCGCCCATGTCCGGCATGGTGACCATCCAGGGACGCAACATCGTGGGCGCGCATGGGCGCAAGCTCCGCGAGATCCTGCGGTCCTTCGGGGTGATGTACCAGTCCGGGGCGCTGTTTGGCTCGCTGACGCTGCTTGAGAACATCTGCCTGCCCCTGGAAGAGTTCACCCGCCTGCCGCGCGACGCCCGCGAGGCAGTGGCGCGCCTGAAGCTCAAGCTCGTAGGGCTGGCCGGTTCCGAGGACAAGCTCCCCTCGGAGCTGTCTGGCGGGATGCAGAAGCGCGCGGCCATAGCCCGCGCCATGGCCCTGGACCCGGCCATCCTGTTCCTGGACGAGCCCCAGGCCGGGCTCGACCCCGTCACCTCGGCTGGGATTGACGAACTGGTGTTGACCCTGGCCGCAAGCCTTGGCATCACATTCGTCATCGTCAGCCACGAGCTTGCCAGCATCTTCGCCGTGGCCGACAGGGTCATCATGCTCGACCCGCAGACCAAGGGAATCATCGCCCAAGGCCCGCCCGCCGAACTGCGCGACCATTCGGACAACCCAAAGGTCCGCCAATTCTTCAACCGGGAGGCTTGAGGTCGTTTCATGAGCCTGAAAACCAACTACTTCAAGCTTGGCCTGTTCATCATCGGCGCGACCGTGCTGCTGCTTCTGATCCTGGTCTTTTTCGGGCTCGGCGCCCTGAACAAGGACAAGATCATGCTGGAGAGCTACTTCGACGAATCCGTGCAGGGGTTGGACATCGGCTCGCCACTGAAGTTCAAGGGCGTCAAGATCGGTTCCGTGCAGCGAATCCGGTTCGTGTTCAACAAATACCACGACATAAAGGACGTCCCCTTCCGCTACGTGCTGGTGGAGATGGCCCTGGACCCCGAATCGGCCATCGCCCTGAAAAGCCGCGAGGACTTAAAGGAAGCCATCTGGAGCGAGGTGGAGAACGGCCTGCGTGTACGTATCGCCCCCCAGGGCCTCACCGGCACGGGCTACCTGGAGATGGACTACGTCAACCCGCGCGCCAACAAGCCCCTGCCCATCAGCTGGACCCCGGAATACTACTACGTGCCCTCCGCACCCAGCACCATCGCCCGCCTGGAAGAGACCTTCGAGAACTTCTCCAAGCTGTTGCGCAAGATCGACGACGCAGGCGTGGACGTGGCCGTCCAGAACATCAACGCCCTGCTGGTGGTCATGCGCGACGCCGTGAAGGACGCCAACGTCCCCGGCCTCTCGGACAACGTGAACAGCCTGATCGCGGATCTGCGAAAGACCAACGAACATCTGAACGACATCATGGCCAGCAAGGACGCGCGGGAAGCCCTCAAGAACCTGGGGCAGACCCTGGCCAACCTGAAGACCGGCACCGAGAACCTGCCCCAGACCATCGCCGACCTGCGAAAGCTCCTGCGCGAGGTGAACTCCCTGGTGGCCAGCCAGCGCGACGAGGTGCAGGGGCTGCTCCAGCAGAGCAAGCAGGTGTTCGAGAACCTGAACGACCTGACCGGCGACGCCAAGCGCAATCCCTCGCGACTGTTCTTCGGCGCCCCCCCGGCCAAGGTGAACCCGGAGAAGAGATGACACGCACCGTGACGATTCACACGCGCGCGCTGCTGGCCGTGCTGGCCCTGTGCCTGCTCGGCGCGTGCGCCGCGCCCTTGTCGCGCCCCGCGCCGGATCGCAAGCTCTACAACATCACGGCCCAGCGCCTGGAGTCCCTCCCTGCGGCAACGGACAAATCGGTGCTCAAGGTGCGCCCCTTGCAGGTCAGCCCCGCCTACCAGGGCAAGGAGATGGTCTACCGCCTGGGCGAGACCGAGTTCGAGTCTGACTATTACAATTCCTTCTTCGTGCAGCCCGCCCAGAACATGACCCAGCTTACCGAGCAGTGGCTCGGGCGGGCCGGAATATTCTCCAACGTGGTGGACTCCACCAGCCAGGTGGTGGACACCCACCTCCTGGAGGGCATGGTCAACTCCCTGTACGGCGACTACCGGGATCGCGCCGCGCCCAAGGCCGTTCTGGAAGTGCAGTTCTTCCTGCTCAAAAACAAAAACGAGACGTACGGCGTGGCGTTCTCCAGGAGTTACCGCAAGGCGGTCCCCTTCGCGTCCGGCGGCAAGGACGCCGCCCCACTGGCCGCTGCCTATAATCAGGCGCTGGCCGAGGTGCTGGCGGAACTGGAACAGGATTTGAGGGGAGTGAAATAGCCGAGGCCAACCGCTACCGGTCAAGGCCAGGACCGGCCTTTCATGCCCGACCGCGCGACTCGCGCCAGCACGTATCGCGTGCAGCAATCATGCATGTGATTGCCGCATGATTCATCGAACGAGTGGCAGCCTCATGATCGAGGAGCAGTTCATGCGTGTAATGACTTTTCTTCTGTTCGCGGTCCTTCTCGCCGCCACCCCAGCCTTCGCGCTGACTATCGCCACGGAGGACTCCCCTCCTTCCACCATCGTCAAGGGCGACGCCCTCTCCGGAGTGAGCGTGGAGATCGTCAGGGAAATACAGAAGCGCGTCGGCGACCACACCCACATCGACGTCTTCCCCTGGGCCAGGGCCTACTCCATGGCCTCCACCACGCCTGATGTGGTTCTCTTCGCCACCACGCGCACCCCGGAGCGTGAGCCTCTTTTCACCTGGGTCGGCCCCATCCTCAGCATCAAGTGGGGATTCTTTGCCATGAGGAGCAAGGCCAGACCCCTTGGCAGCCTGGAGGAAGCCAAAGCTGGTGTCATCATCGGCACCTACAAGGACGACGCGCGCGAGCAGTTCCTGAAGAGCCAAGGATTCACCAACCTGGACAGCTCCAGCAGCCAGATGCTCAACATCAGGAAGCTCAAGGCCGGGCGGATCGACCTCCTGGTGTCCACCAACATCGGAATCGCCACCATGCCGGAATCCTGCGGACTGAAACCGGGGGACATGGTGAACGTGTTCACCTTCAAGGAAGTGGAGCTGTACATCGCCTTTTCCAAAGGCAGCGACGAGGCGACAGTGGCGGCGTGGGAGAACGCCTTCGACGAGATGCAGGACGACGGCACGCTGGCGGCCATCCAGGCGCGCTGGCTGCCCCGGGAGGCTTCGGCCAGGAAGTGAAGATACGCTAGCCTTCGGCCAGCAGCGCCCTCACCGCTTCCCGCAACTCTTCCGGCGTCTGGGGCATCATGGGCGCGCCGAACGTCACCGCCAGCTTATGGCGGCGCAGCTTCCCGCCCACGGGCCAGGCTTCGAAAGTCCCGCTGACGGCTGCTGGCACCACGGGCACGCCGAGTTCCTTCGAGAGGGTCACCGGACCTTGCCTGAACTGCTGGAGCGTCCCGGTCACGGTGCGCGCGCCCTCCGGGAACACGCACAGCAGCTTGCCGTGTCGCAGCACGTAAGACGAAAACCGCATGGTCTCCGAGATGCGCCCGGCGTCCACGGCGATCAGCCTGAACCGCGCAGCCAGCGTGCCCACCAGGGGGGCGTCGAAAAACCTGGCCAGCCCCAGGAAATACAGGCGCATGCGGTGCCTGCGGGGAGTGGCCGAGAGCACCACGAAGCCGTCCAGGAAGCTCGCGTGGTTGCAGCAGATGATGGCCGCGCCCTCGGGGATGTTCTGTGCTCCCCGCACCGTGAGGCCGAACCCCAGCCGGATTACCGCGTCCAAAAGCCCGCCCACCGCCGCAGTGGCCAGCCGGTCAAGCGTCCCGAAATCAAGGCGCACCCGATGCTCCCGTTCGGGCGGCAGGTCGCCGTGCAGGCCGGAGCCCGCGCCCGCCGTGCGCACGTCAGGCGAACCGGCTCCAGCGCCGCTTCCTACAGCGGAGTCCCTGCCCGAGTCCAGGGACAGCTCGCGGGCCAGGGCCACCACCTCCGCCGCCGTGGCCAGACGCTGGAAGCGTTCCTCTTCCACGGGCCTCCCAAGCGCGTCCTCCAGAAGTGTCAGCAGCTCCAGCCGTTTGAGTGAATCGAGTCCCAGGTCCAGCTCCAGGTGCGACGTCGGCGCGACGCCCGCGTCCGCGCTCAGGCCCGCCGCTTCCCGGATGGCGGCCAGGGCGGCCTCCCCGGCCTGGCCTAGTTCAGGCCACTCCACACCCTCGGCTGAGACTCCATCCTGGCCCTCGGCCAGCATCTTCTCCACCAGATGGCGCTTCACCTTGCCCAGGCGCGTCTTTGGCAGGTCCGCCGAGATGACCACGAAATTGCCCACCCTCTTGTATGGCGGCAACTCGCGCGAGAGCACCTCCAGGTCCCAGCGGATGTTCTGGCGCAGGTCGGTTGAATCGGTGGTTTTGAAAAATTCCGGGTCCGGGGTGATGACCGCCCGCAGCGACCCGTCCGGGCCTGGCAGCACGCAGATTTCCCCCACGCTCGGGGCCTGGCGGTAGTGGTTTTCGATTTCTTCGGCGGGAAACTTCTTGCCGCTTTGCAGCACGATGATGTCGCGCTCGCGCCCGCGCACAAAGACGGACCCGTCCGGGTCCATGCGTCCCTGGTCACCGGTGTGGAACCAGCCGTTCTGCAAGGCCTTGGCCGAGGCGTCCGGGTCCTCGAAGTAGCCGGGCATCACGTTTGCGCCCCGGATGAGTATCTCTCCGTAACCCTCGGCGTCTGGCCGGTCGATGCGGACCTCCACTCCGGGCAGCGCCTGCCCCACGCTGCCGGGCCTGCCCGTGTCCGGCTTGTTGATGCTCACCAGGGGGGCGGTCTCGGAGAGGCCGTAGCCCTCCAGCACCCCGATGCCCAGCGCCTCCATCCCGGCAATCACCTCCGGATCGCACTTGGCCCCGCCGGTTACGAAGAAGCGGAATTTCGGGCCGACTCCCTTGCGCACGGCCCGGCGCAGCACCCCGAGCGGGTCGGGTTTCACGTGCGCCGTGAGCTTGAGGACCGCCGCAACAAGCCTCCCCAGGCCCAGGGGCAGGTCCTCGAAGCGTTTGAGGATGCGCCGGTAAAACACGCCCACGTATTGCGGCGTAAGCACCAGAATGCTTACGCCTGCAGTCTTGAGCGCACCAAGGATGGCTTCGGGCTTGAGTGTCTCCACGAAGGTCGTGCGCGCGCCCAGCAGCAGCGGCACCAGCAGGTTCACCATGCAGGGGTAGGCGTGGTGCAGGGGCAGTACGGCCAGCAGATTGTCGCCGGGAAGCAACAGCCCGCACCGGGCCACGCTGTCCACATTGGCCAGCAGGTTGGCGTGGGTGAGCCGCACGGCCTTGGGCCTGCCGGTGGTGCCGGAGGTGAAGATCAGCACGGCCGGATCGTCCGGCGCGGCGGGATGGATTTCCCCCCGCGAAAGCGGCGCGTGCGCCAGGGCGGCGTCCAGGCTGTGGGCCAAGAGGCAGCCTGCGGGCAAATCCCCCGTGAACAGGTCGTGGCGCGAAGAGAGCACCAGGCGGGCGCGCGTCTTTTCCAGGTAGTAGGCGGCGTCGGAGGGAACGGACGCGATGTCCACGGGCACGGCCACGCCTCCGGCCAGCAGGACGGCGAAGTAGGCAGCCCCCCAGGCCGGGGAGTTCTCCAGGCACAGGATCACCCGGTCGCCTGGAGCCACGCCGACGGAGCGCATCCAGGCCGCCGCGCCAAGAGCCATGTCCAGAAAGCGGCGGCGGTCCATATCCTGAAAGGAGCCGTCGGCCAGGACCACGCGCAGGCACCAGTCCGCGCCGTAGCGGTCGGTTGCGTCCAGAAGGCCCTTGCAAAGCGTGTAGCCGGGAGTGGTGGGCATGTGGCGTTTCGCTGCCTTGGAGGTTGGACGTTGGGTCTTCACCGCTTCACGCGGGGGGCCCGGACGCGGGCTCCGGCGCGTCACTTCCAGAAGGCCAGCACCTGCTCCAGGGTCTCGCGCTTCTTGAGGACGCGCGGCCTGCCCTCTTCAAGGCCCAGCACCACTGGCATCTGGCGGCTGTTGTAGCGCGACCACATGGCCATGGTATAGGCCCCGGCGTCCAGAAATATCAGGAAGTCTCCGGGCGACAGGTCGGGCAGCGCGCGGGACTTCGCCGGGAAATCCCCCGAAAAGCACAGCGGCCCGGCCACGTTCCAGGGGCCGTTTGGTCCCGACTTCAAAGCGCCGTCCGGCCCGGCGGCCACGATCTCATGCCGCCAGGTTTCGGGCGCGTAGCAGGGGCGCAGGAACATGTCCGCCCCCAGGTGCACCACGGCAGTGCAAAACCCCGGCTGCTCCTTGACGTATTCCACCCGGCTGACCGCGAAAGCCTGGCTGGCGAAGACCCAGCGCCCGAACTCGGTGAACATTCGCAGGCCGGGGGCGAACAGCTCCGGGCACTCCCGGCGAAGAGCGGCGGCGTACTCGCCCATGGACGGAACATCCTGGTCCGGCGTGTAGCGCACGGGGAGCCCTCCGCCGATGTCCAGGCGGGATATCCGCTCATGGCCGCAGGCTGCGTGGATGTCGCGGCGAAGGTCCAGGAGGATGCGGGCCGCGCGCGTGAACAGGTCCAGGCCGCAGCCCTGCGAGCCCACGTGCATGTGCAGCCCCGTGAGCCAGGGACGGCGCACGAAGGCATCGACGATTTCCCCGCGCTTGGACACGGGTTCGCCGAACTTGGAGTACTCCCCGGCCACGCTGGTGGCGGCGATGCTGCCCAGGCCCACCTGCGGGTTCACCCGCAGGCCCAGGCTTCCAGGCCCTTGGAAAGGCTGGGTGACGATCCCGTCCAGGCGCTTGAGTTCTTGAAAGTTATCGGCGTTCAGGTGCACGCCGAGCTGGACGGCTTCGCGCAGTTCGGCGCTGGTTTTGGCGGGAGAGTCGAACACGATGCGCTCAGGCGGGCAACCTGCGGCCAGGGCCATGTGCAGCTCCGGCAGGGAGGCCGCCTCGAGCCCGGAGCCTTGCGCGACAAGGCGCGAAAGCAGCGCGGCCATGGGAGCTGCCTTCACGGCCACGGCGTGCAGCGCTCCGGGGGGGAAACTGTCGCATATCAACTGGAATCGATTGTCCAGGCCGTCCAGGTCGTAGACCACTGCGGCGGTGTCCTCCTCGCCCAGGAGCCCGGCAGACAAGGCCGAGGCAAGCGCATCCGATGCCCTGCGGGCCAATTCGGCGTACGAAGGCCCTTCGTATCCGGTCTCCATGCCTCTAGGCCCGCCCTTGCGCCTCGAAGGCGAAGCTCCCCGATTCGAAGAGCTCGATGCAGGTGTCCACCACGGCAGGGTCGTAGAGCACGTCGCGGTTGCGCTTGATCTCTTCCAGGGCGCGCGCCAGGCCGAGCGAGGCACGATAGGGGCGGTGCGAGCTCATGGCCTCCACCACGTCGGCCACGGCAAGGATGCGCGACTCTTCCAGGAGCTGATCGTCCTTCAGCCCGGAGGGATATCCGGTGCCGTTGATGCGCTCATGGTGCTGCAGCACCATGTCGGCCACGGGCCAGGGGAAGGGGATGTTCTTCAGAATCTCGTGGCCCACCTCGGAGTGGGTCTTGATGAGCCCCATCTCGATGGAGGTCAGCACCGAGGGCTTGGCCAGGATCTCCGCCGGGATGTAGATTTTCCCGATATCATGAAGCAGTCCGGCCACGCGCAGGCCCTCCAGGCGCTCGTCGTCCATGCCCTGGGCAGCGGCGATGGCATGGGCAAGGGCGGCCACGCGCTGCTGGTGGCCCGCAGTGTAGGGGTCGCGCTTTTCGGCGGTCACGGCCAGGGCCTCCACGGTCGCAGCCAGGGTGCCGCGCAGGCTGGCTACGTAGCGCTGGAGGTTTTCCTCGTTCTTCACCCGCTCCGAAATGTCGCGAAAGACCAGCACCTTGCCGATGTTGTTCCCCCAGTCGTCGATGATAGGGGACACGTTGGCCTCCACGGGCACGGATGCCCCCGCCGAGGTGGGCATGCGGCAGGAATGGCTGCCGAGCGTGGTGAGGCATCCGTTGTTCTGCGGGAAGACCTCCTGGATGGTCCGTCCGATGACCACGTCCACGTCGATGCCCAGGAAGGTTTCGGCCACCGGGTTGATGAACTGGATGCATCCGTCCTCCCCGGTGGTCACCACGGCCTCGCCCAGGCTTTTGAGCGTGGTGGCCAGCCAGCGCTCGGAGAGCACCAGCTTGCGGTCGGTCTCGAACTTGTAGACGGCCATCTCAATGGTGGTCTGGAGCTCGCGGTCCTCGAAAGGCTTTATGATATATCCGAAGGGATTGGTAATTTTGGCGCGTTCCAGGGTTTTCTGGTCGGCGTAGGCGGTCAGGTAGATTACCGGGATGCCGAAGTTCTCGTTGATGATGCCTGCGGCCTCGATGCCGTCCATGCCGCCTTCCAGCATGATGTCCATGAGGATGATGTCGGGCTTGAGCTTGCCGGCCTTGTCCACGGCTTCCTCTCCCGTAGCGCAGACGCCCACGGTTTCGTAGCCCATGTGCTTCAGGCGGTTCTGGATATCCAACGCGACGATGGCCTCGTCCTCGACAACCAGTATTCTGCGCGAATTCATTGCGTCTCCAGAGGTTGTGTTCGGGAACGGACCTCCCCGGTGCGGGACGTCAGGTTCCCCGGCGGACACTTCCGGGAATGACCGCCTACGCGAACAGATCCTTGAGCGCCGGACCCAGCCTGGGATGGCTGAAGTCGAAACCCATCTCCACGAGGCGCTTGGGGAAGGCGCGGCAGCCGGTCAGCAGGAGTTCGTCGGCCATTTCTCCAAATGCCAGGCGGAGCATGGCCGCAGGGGCTGCCAGACCGCAGGGCCTGGACATGGCCTCGCCAAGACGCCTGCAAAATTCAAGATTGGAAACCGTTTCTGGCGCGGTGAGGTTGAAGGCTCCGGCGGCGTCCCCGCGTTCCATGAGGAAGACCATGGCGCGGACCTCGTCGTCCAGATGAATCCAGGGGAAACCCTGCCTGCCGTCGCCAAGCGGTCCGCCCAGGAACATCTTGAAGGGGGTGAGCATCTTCTCCAGCACGCCGCCCCCGCGCCCGAGCACCAGGCCGGTGCGCGCCACCACGCGGCGAACGCCCATGTCCTCCACGGAGTGGGTGGATTCCTCCCAGCGCAGGCACACTTCCGTCAGGAATCCTTTCCCCGGGGGAGAGGACTCGTCCACCGCGTCCTGTCCGGTGTCGCCGTAATAGCCCACGGCGGAGGCCTGGACCAGCACCTCCGGTTTCACCGAAGCCTGGGACACGGCCTGGGTCATGGCTTCTCCGGCCAAGGTCCTGCTTTGCAGGATGGCGCTTTTGCGTTCCGGAGTCCAGCGACCGTCGCCGATGCTCTCGCCCGCCAGATTCACCAGCGCGAAAGCTCCGTCCGCGAGATGCCCCCAGCCCTGCGCGCTGCGACCGTCCCAGGTGTGCATTTCCGGCACGGCCCCGTCCGGCGAGAGGCCGACCGCGCGGGATGTCCCCCGGGTGAGCACGCTCACCCGGTATCCCCCGGCCAGCAGGGCACGGCACAACCGACGGCCAATAAAGCCGCTTCCGCCAGCCACTACCACACGCCGAATGCCTGCATCCATTATAGAATCCTCCTACGCAAAAAAGACTAGATGACAACCAGCAACAAGGTCAAGGTCAGCGACAGGAAGATTACCAATCAGCGATATTTCAGGAGGAAAGAAGGATATCTTGTTCCCGGAAAGTCCGGACAACTGCAAATACATGAGATGTATCACGACCGTCGCAGCCATCTCCACAAAAACAAGAACGGAAAGTCAGAGAAAGAAGAGCAAATCAGTATGAAAAATCCAATTGGTACTTTACCGGAGGAACGGCATCGAAATTCCAGAAGAACAACACGCCCTTGAGCCATGCGGACACGTCCTGGCGGACCATCCTGATCTCCAAAGTAAGTGAATAGGAGCCGCCCCGCTCCAGTGACTCCCAGGAGCCCAGGTCCAGGGTCATAGCCCCCCAGGCTTCCTTCATCACCAGCGCCAGGTCGCGCCCCCTGTAGCGCTCCTGCCTGCCCACGGGGAGGTGGATCTCGAAGGGGCCGCCCTCGTGCAGCGTGAGACGGCTGATCGCCTCTGCCTCGGCCACCTGGGTGTTCCAGGCGTAGTCGCGCTTGCGCGACAACCGGGCCTTGCACTCCAGCGCCAGGGTGTCGCCAGCCTGAAGGGCCTCGCTCACCGCGTCCACGGCTTTGATGTCCACGCCGTAGCGCACTTTGACGCGCCCCTCCTGGTTGTCCACCACCAGATTGGAGAGCCCGATGCGCTGGGCATGGGCCTGCCAGGGCAGGACCAGTGCGAAGAGGAAGGGGACGAGGAAAATCGCGCGGCGCATGTGGGTTCCTTGGCTCGAATGCCCATTATTGCCTACAGCATGACCAGGGCTTTGACAACTGCCAAGGCTGGGGATAGCGTAGCTCCGGCAATGAATCGGATACGGCTGGTCTTTGTCGGGGACGTGAAGGCCCCATGGGCCGTGGAGGCTTGTCGCCACTACACCCAGGCCCTGGAGCGCTTCGTGCGGTGCGACGTCGCCCTTGTGCGCGACGCCAAGGACGCCAGGGACCCGGTGATGCGCTGCCGCAAGGAGGGCCAGAACCTCCTGGGCGTGCTAGGTCCCAAGGACCGCGTCGTGGGTCTGGACGTGGGGGGCAAGGCTTACGGCTCCGAAGGATTGGCCGCGAAGCTTTCCACATGGCTGGACGACCCGGGCCGCGCGCCATGCTTCGTCATCGGCGGCCCCTACGGCTTCAGCCCCGAGGCCCGGACGCGTTTCGACGAACGAATGAGCCTCGGTCCGTATACTTTGCCGCACGAACTGGCGCGCGTGGTGCTTTTGGAGCAGCTTTTCCGCGGGATGAGCATCCTCGCGGGGCATCCGTATCACCATGCCTGAGGGGAAAGGCCGCAATCTCCCCTCGACTTTTTTCGCGGAACGTGTTTTCAAGCGCGTTCGCCCAGACGGTACCGCGAGCAGCGGACCCGGTCGCGAGAGCAGCTTTCTTTTCAACGCGTGGAGCTGACATGCCCTTTCCTTCCCTCACTATTGGCGACCTTACCGTCCGAACCCCCATCGTCCAGGGAGGCATGGGCGTGGGCATATCCCTATCCGGTCTGGCTTCGGCGGTTGCCGAAGCGGGCGGCATCGGCGTCATCGCCGCCGCAGGCATCGGAATGGGCAGGCCCGGGTATGCCACCAATTTCATCGAGACCAACAACGAGGCCCTGCGCGACGAGATCCGCGCCACCAGAGCCAAGACCTCCGGCGCGGTCGGGGTCAACATCATGGTGGCCCTGACCAACTACGCGGACCTTGTGACCACCGCCGTGAAGGAAGGCATCGACGCCATCTTCTCCGGCGCGGGACTGCCCCTGGACATGCCCGCCCACCTGCCCGAGGGCGCGAAGACCAAGCTCGTCCCCATCGTCTCCTCCGCCCGCGCGGCGGTGATCCTGTGCAAGAAGTGGCTGGCCCGCTTCGGCCGTGTCCCCGACGCCTTCGTGGTGGAAGGCCCCCTGGCGGGCGGACACCTGGGCTTCAAGCGCGACCAGATCACCGACCCAGCGCACTCCCTGGAGACCGTGGTCCCCGAAGTCATCGAAGCCGTGAAGCCCTACACCGCCCCAGGCGGCGGCCCCATCCCTGTCATCGCGGCAGGCGGCGTCTACACCGGCGCGGACATCCTGAAGTACCTGCGCATGGGCGCTGCCGGAGTCCAGATGGGCACCCGCTTTGTGGCCACCCACGAGTGCGACGCGGATGACGCCTTCAAGCAGACCTACCTGAAGGCCAAAGAGAAGGACATCGTCATCATCCAGAGCCCGGTGGGCCTGCCCGGCAGGGCCATCGCCAACACCTTCCTGGAGGAGGCCGCGCGCGGCGAGCGCCACCCCAAGACCTGTCCCTTCAACTGCGTGCACTCCTGCGACCACAAAACCACGCCCTACTGCATCATGATGGCCCTGATGAACGCCAAGAAGGGCAACCTCGCCCACGGCTTCGCCTTCGCCGGCCAGAACGCCTGGCGCGTGGAGGAGATCATCTCGGTCAAGCAGCTGATGGACAGCCTGGAAGCGCAGTACGACGCGGCCCTGGCCCTGGAGGCGGGAGCGTAGGGTTCCCCCGCGCTCCCGACGACATCCCCTTGGCGCTTCTTGACCACGCCTACCTGGAGAAGCTGGAGGCCTACTTCGCCTCCGGCGACCTGGAGCAGGATTTCGAGTTCGCGGACGAGGACAAGCGCGTGGCCATCCTCGAATTCCTGGAAAAGCTGATGGATCTGGCCGACATGGCCGATGAACAGGCCACCAAGCTCATCTTCAAGGGTCAGCTGGAGCAGATGCTCGGCGCGAACACCCAGAAGTAGCCCGTCTTCCCACGGCTGGGATAGGCGGTAATGGCCGCCGCCCCAAAGCCTTCCGGCACCGCCGCTTCCGGCTGCGCCTCGTTCGAGAACACCACCACCGCTGATTTTCTCCCCGGCTGCCCCGCTCCAGGGTCATGCTGCGTGGCGTTTGCCCCGCACCGGGCCTCTGCGGCGCTGCCCGGCATGCTTCGCAAATACAGCCGGGACGTCTCCAGGAACTCCCGCCAGGGCTGGAACGCACGCGACAGGCACACGTCGGCCTTTTCGCGCACGTCCTGCGCGCGTCCCTCGAACACCTCCGTGCCCTTAAGCCGCATCATGGCCGCGCACTGGCGCAGAAAACCCGCCCGCTTGGCCCTTGGCTCTATCATCACGTAGCGCCCGGTCTTCCAGAACACGCGCAGCGGCAGGCCCGGAATGCCCGCACCGGCCCCAAAATCGAACGTCACGCAGTCCTCCGGCAGATCAAGCGACTCCAGCAGGTCGGCCAGGTGCCAGCTGTCCGCCACCAGTTCCGAGAGCATCTCCGGCCAGGAGCGCGGCCCCACCAGGTTGGTCTTGCGGTTCCAGGATTCCAGAAGCCCCAGGTACGCGGCCAGTCCTGCGGCCTGTTCGGGGGTCAGCTCGCGGCCCAGCGCCAGGGCGGCGCGGGCGACACTTTCAGATGTGGGATTGCCAGTTGTCATGGGCCGGGGTATGGCCCAAGAATTGACGCCCGTCAAAGGATGCTCTACCAACGCGGCGGAAACGACAATCCCACCTTGCAAGGAGCCTTCACCCGTGACCACGAACGCTCACACCGTGGCCGTGCTTTTCCCCGGCCAGGGTTCCCAGGAAAAAGGCATGGGCCGCGATCTGGCCGAGGCCAGCGCAGACGCCATGGATCTGTGGAAGCTGGCCGAGAAAATCTCCGGCCTCCCGCTTCGCAATATATATTGGGATGGCGACGACGCCTCCATGGCCGACACCCGCAACCTCCAGCCCGCCATGACCGTCACCACCCTGAACCTGTGGCAGGTCGTGAAGCCCCGCCTCGCCCCCATGGGCATGGCCGGGCACAGCCTGGGCGAATACGCCGCCCTGGCCGCCTCCGAGGCGCTGCCCATCCGGCAGGTGCTGGAACTGGTCAGCCTGCGCGGCAGGCTCATGGCCGAAGCCGGGGGCAAGGGCGCGGACGAAGGCGCCATGGCCGCCATCCTCAAGGTCTCCCTGGAGAACGTGGAGGCCATCGTGGCCAAGGCCGCCGAGGCCACCGGGGGCACGCTCATCGTGGCCAACTACAACACCCCCGGACAGTACGTGATCTCGGGCCGCAAAGACGCCGTGGACCAGGCCGCCGGGCTGTGCAAGGAAGTGAAGGGCCGGGCCATCCCCCTGGCCGTCAGCGGCGCGTTCCACTCGCCCCTCATGGCCGAGCCCGCCGCCGAGATCGAGAAGGTCCTCAAGAAGGCCGACTGGCGCGCGCCGTCCGTGCCGGTTTTCGCCAACGTCACCGGCCAGGGCGTGGCCGATCCGGACAAGCTTCTTGGGCTTCTGGCGCGCCAGATGACCTCCTCGGTGCGCTGGATCGACACCATGGCCGCCCTGTACGAGGCCGGAGCCCGGACCTTCGTGGAGATCGGCCCCAAGGGCGTGTTGACCAAGATGGTCAAGCCCAACCTGGACGGCAAGGACGACGCCGTGGCCGTAAACGTGGCCACGAAAGAGGCCGCCGACTCGTTCGTGCTGCCCTAGCGCGAAACACGCTGTCGTTTAGGAAGCCTCCGGCGGCGGACGGGGTGAAAGCCCCAGGCCGTCCGCCGGAACTTGATTTTTCTATCGCTTAAGAAGCCTCCGGCGGCCAAAGGGCTCCGCCCTTTGGAAACCCATATAGGGGGCTTGGCAAGTTTGCCGGACATGTGTTCCGGCAGGATATAATCGCTAAGAAAAGCAAGCGGGATAGAACATCATGCGCGCGTTGACTCATCTGCGGAGCCTTTTGGGCTCCATCCTGGAAAAGAAAGGGGCCGCCTGGCCCGACAAGGCCACCATCGAGCCCCCCAAGGACAAACAGTTCGGCGACATGGCCTGCAACGTGGCCATGCTCACGGCGGGCAAGCTCGGCATGAAGCCCCGCGACCTGGCCGAAGTGCTCAAGAGCGAGCTCCTGGCTGCCGACCCCGCCCTCTCCAAGGTGGAAGTGGCCGGACCGGGCTTTTTGAACGTCACCTTCGCCCCGGCCTTCTGGCAGAAGACCGTGGAAGAGGTGCTGGAAGTCAAACATTGCTTCGGCAAGTTCAACCTGGGACGCGGTCGCAAGGTGCAGGTGGAGTTCGTCTCCGCCAACCCCACCGGTCCCCTGCACATCGGGCACGGACGCGGCGCGGCCGTGGGCGACTGCGTGGCGCGCATCCTGCGGGCCATGGATTACGAGGTCTCCACCGAATACTACATCAACGACGCTGGCCGCCAGATGCGCCTTCTGGGCGAATCCATCTGGGTGCGCTGCCTGGAACTCCTGAAGAAGCCCGTCACCTATCCCGAGGACTGGTACAAGGGCGAATACATCATCGATCTGGCGCGTGAGCTGCTCACCCTCAAGGGCAGCGCCCTGTGCGACCTGCCCCCGGCAGAAGGCCAGGACATCTGCTACGAGTACGGCATGAAGTCCATCCTGGACGGCATCAAGAAGGACCTGGCCGATTTCCGCGTGGAGCATCAGGTGTGGTTCTCGGAGAAGTCCCTGGTTGCCGCCGGAGCCGTCGAGCGCACCCTGGAAGACCTGAAGTCGCGCGGGCTGGCCTACGAAGACGACGGCGCGGCCTGGATGGACACCACCCGCTACGGCGACGACAAGAACCGCGTGCTGCGCAAATCCACCGGCGAGCTGACCTACTTCGCCTCGGACATCGCCTACCACGCCGACAAGTACGCGCGCGGCTTCAACACCGTGGTGGATATCTGGGGCGCGGACCATCACGGCTACGTCCCCCGCATGAAGGCCGCCGTCCAGGCCCTGGGCCGCGACGCAGACGACCTCAAGGTCATCCTGGTGCAACTGGTGAACCTCCTGCGCGGCGGCGAGCAGATCGCCATGTCCACCCGCGCCGGGCAGTTCGAGACCCTGGCCGACGTGTGCGCCGAAGTGGGCGTGGACGCGGCGCGCTTCATGTTCCTCTCGCGCAAGTCCGACAGCCACCTGGACTTCGACCTCGATCTGGTCAAGCAGCAGTCCATGGACAACCCGGTGTACTACGTGCAGTACGCCCACGCCCGCATCTGCTCGCTGTTCGCCAAGGCCGCCGAGCGCGGCGTGGCCATGCCCGAGTGCTCCCCGGCGCTGCTGGCCCGGCTGGACACCCCCGAGGACCTTGACCTGATGCGCCTCATGGAGCAGTATCCCGACACGCTGGCCAATGCCGCGCAGACGCTTTCCCCCCACGTGGTCAGCTTCTACCTGCGCGAGCTGGCGGGCCTGTTGCACCGGTACTATTCGGCCAACCCCGTGCTGGCCGCGTCCGACGAGGACCTCATGCGCGCCCGCATGCTCATGCTTGCGGCCGTGGCTGAAGTGGTCCGAAGCGGACTGGAGCTTTTGGGTGTGAGCGCCCCGGAAAAGATGTAACGTCTCATCCGGGCGCTATTATCATACAGTCACCATTTACGGCGGCCTGCCACCACCGCGCTTTCGGGGTGGCGACGGGCCGCAACGCCGCCTCAGCCGGAGAACCGCATGAAGGTCGTGGACCGCTTCAATGTCACCAAGCCCCCCGAGGGGCCTCGGAAGTTCAGCTTCGAGTTCACCGGCCCCGGACTCATCTCCGTGGTTGTGGTGGGGGTGCTTGGCATCGTGTGGGTGTTCATCCTGGGGGTGCTGGTCGGGCGCGGCTACAAGCCGGAAAACGCCGTCCCCCAGGTAGCGCAGATCATGCCCTCCACGGCTCCCGCCGCGCAGCAGGAGAACCGGGAGCCGCCCACGGTGCTCAAGCCTGAAGACCTCCAGTTCCAGGACACCCTCCAGGGCAAAAAGCCCCAGGAGACCGTCACCGTGGACTCCGCCAAAAAGCCCGCCGACGCGCCCGGCGCACCGGGGCTTCAAGGCGGCTCCGCGCCCGTGAGCTCGCTGGCCCCGGCAGCCGGTTCAGCAGGTGCGGCTGTTCCCACCACCTCGCTGGAAAAGACTCCGGCCCCCCTGCCCAAGGGACAGGTGGCCACGTCCCCGGCCCAGCCGGACCGCAAGACGCCCAAGGCTGATCCGGCCAAGCCTGCCGACCCCAAGGACGCAAAAGACGCCAAGGCAGCCAAGGATTCGAAGGATTCCAAAGCCGCCAAGGACGCAAAAGACACGAAATCGCCAAAAATTCAGGCTACCTACCAGATCGCCGCCCTGGACAAGCAGTCCCAGGCCCAGGCCGAGGTGGACCGTCTGGCCAAGAAGGGCGTCAAAGCCTCCGTGGAGGAGGCGAAAGTGGATGGGAAGTCCCTCTACCGGGTGATTGTCCAGGTGAAGGGAACGGAAGCGGAGATCAAGCAGACCCTGGAAAAAGCAGGGGCAAAAAAGCCTATACTTCGCGACAAAAAATCTTTATGACTCGTTTCCCCCGCAAGGCGGGGAGGCACTCCCACGGAGGACTTCCAATGTTCGGACAAACGTTCGTCCCGACCAAAGCCTTCTTCACCCGAGGCCTTGGCCGTCACAAGAATAAGCTGCAATCCTTCGAGCTCGCCCTGCGCGATGCCGGAATCGAAAAGCTGAACCTGGTGTACGTGTCGAGCATCTACCCCCCCAACTGCACTCTCCTCACCATGGAAGAGGGCACGCAGTTGCTCAACCCAGGTCAGATCACCTTCTGCGTGATGGCCCGCAACGCCACCGATGAGAAGGGCCGCTTGGTCGGTTCCGCCGTGGGCATGGCCTTCCCCGCCAGCAAGGATCACTACGGATATATTTCCGAGCACACCTCCTTCGGCAAGGAAGAGAAGGAAATCGGCGACTTCGCCGAGGACCTGGCCTCCACCATGCTGGCGACCACTCTGGGCATCGACTTCGATCCCGAGACCGCCTACGACGAGCGCCGCGAGATCTACATGATGTCCGGCAAGATCATCGAGTCCACCTCTTTGCCCAGCGTCACCCAGGGCGTGTCCGGCATGTGGACCACCACCATCTCCGCAGTGGTGTTCCTGCCGTAAGCGCAGCTGCAATTTGATCGAAAAAGCCCCGCTCATGCGGGGCTTTTTTTTGTTGTGTGGCTTGCCTGGGCGCATCCGGAGCATTATCCGGACAAAGCACTTCGCAAATATCCGGCAAAGACGGTCGTCATGCAGCAGTTCATCCAGAGATTTCTCGCGCGCTTCATCCCCGGAGACGGCGCAGCCATCGGCCCGCCCTGTTCGGGCTTGTCGGGCGTATCGGGCGCAAAACCTGCCCGCCCCTACCCCGTGTCCGACCACTTCGACGGCCAGCGCTTCCATACGCCGTGGCCCACCGAAGACCGCAAATTCTCTGACCTGCTGCGCTGGAAGTTCACCTCGCGCTCCACGCCCTGGCCCGTCCACGTCCCGAACATCCGGCAGGACGTCCCGCCCGAGCGTGTTCACGGCGACGAGCTGCGCCTTACCTACATCGGCCACTCCACCACGCTCATCCAGACCGCCGGGGTGAACGTGCTCACCGATCCGGTCTGGTCCGAGCGCACCGGCCCCTTTCTCATTGGTCTCAAACGAGCGCGAAAGCCCGGCCTCTCCCTGGACATGCTCCCCCCCATCGACGCGGTGCTGGTCAGCCACAACCACTACGACCACCTGGACCTGCCCACGCTCGCCGCCCTGTGGAAGCGCCACCGCCCGCGCATCGTCGCGCCGCTCGGCAACGCCGCGCTCATCGACGGGGCGCTGGGGCGGCGCGTGTGCGAGGAGCTCGACTGGTGGGAATCGTTGGATGTGTTTCCAGGCGCAGGAGCTTCTGCGTCTTGTCAGGCCGGGAGCGACGCGCACTCCAGGAGCGAGCATCCGGTCGGCCTGCGCGTCCACGCCGCCCCGGCGCACCACTGGTCCGCCAGGGGCGTGTTCGACCGTCGCAAGGCCCTGTGGTGCTCCTTCGTGCTGGAGGCTCCGGGCGGACATATCGGCTTTTTCGGCGACACGGGCTACGGTTCAGGAGAGGCCTTCCGGCTGATCCGCTCGCGCTTCGGTTCCATGCGCGTGGCGCTTCTGCCTATCGGGGCCTACGAGCCGCGCTGGTTCATGTCCCCGGCCCACATGAACCCCGAAGAGGCCGTGCTGGCCATGCGCGACCTGGGCGCGCGACGCGCCGTGGCCACCCACCACGGGGTGTTCAAGCTGACCGACGAGGGCATCGACACGCCCCTGTACCATCTGGCCAACGCGCGCTGCGAATACGGCGTCTCATCGGAGGCCTTTCGGGTGATGGATGTGGGCGAGGGCTGGCAGGCTCCCTGAGGCGAAAAGTGTTCGTGTGCCTCAACATTGCCCCCCGCCGCGCTTTCGGCTATCCCACCGGGCATGACGTCAACCGAACGCGCCCCCATCATCTTCGAGCGCCTGCGCCTCAGATACCCCAAGACCGTCCCCGCTCTGGACCACACCAACGCCTGGGAGCTGCTGGTGGCCACCGTGCTGGCCGCCCAGTGCACCGACGCGCGCGTGAACATGGTCACGCCGAACCTCTTCGCCCGCTGGCCCGGTCCGGCTGAACTGGCCACGGCCAGCCAGGAGGACCTGGAAGAGGTTGTCCGCTCCACCGGGTTCTACCACAACAAGGCCAAGAACCTCATCGGCGCGGCCAAACGCGTCATGGACGTGTTCGGCGGCGAGGTACCCCGCACCCTTGCGGAGCTCATCACCCTGCCCGGCGTGGCCCGCAAGACCGCCAACATCGTGATGTCCAACTCATTCGGCATCCACGAGGGCATCGCCGTGGACACCCACGTGACCCGGCTGGCCTACCGCCTGGGCCTCACCGACGCCAAGGACGCCGTGAAGATCGAGCGAGACCTGATGCCGCTCTACCCGCGTGAGCACTGGGGCGAGATCAACAACATGCTGGTGTACTTCGGTCGCGAGGTCTGCCCGGCCAGAGCGCCCAAGTGCCCGTCCTGCGAACTGGAAGACATCTGCCCCAAGCGCGGTGTGGCCGGGAAATAAGCGACATGAACATCTCCGATACTTCCGTCATCTCCCCCGTTTCCGCTGACGCCAAGGCTCCCGGCACGTTCACCGTCCAGGCCACAGACGGCCCCGCGCGCCTGGGCGAGCTGCACACCGCCCACGGCGTGGTGCGCACCCCGGCCTTCATGCCCGTGGGCACGGTGGGCACGGTGAAATCCCTGTGCCCGCAGGACCTGAAAGACGCAGGCTCCCAGATCATCCTGGGCAACACCTACCACCTGTACCTGCGCCCCGGCGACGAGCTGGTCGCGCGCAGGGGCGGCCTGCACAAGTTCATGGGCTGGGACGGCCCAATCCTCACGGATTCGGGCGGCTATCAGGTGTTCTCCCTGTCGGAACTTCGCAAGCTGAAGCCCGACGGCGTGGAGTTCCGCTCGCACCTGGACGGCTCCAAGCACTTTTTCACGCCCGAGAAGGTCCTGGACATCCAGCGCAACCTCGGCTCCGACATCATGATGGTGCTGGACGAGTGCGTGCCCTACGGCGCGGACCACGCCTACACCGAGAAATCCCTGGAACTGACCCACGCCTGGGCGGCGCGCTCGCGCGAGAACCACGAGCCGGGGCGCAACGGCCAGATGGTGTTCGGCATCGTGCAGGGCGGCTTCTTCAAGGACCTTCGCGCCATAAGCGCCGAGGCCATCTGCTCCATGGGCTTCGAGGGCCACGCCATCGGCGGCCTGTCCGTGGGCGAGTCCACGCCGGAAATGTACGACCTCATGGCCCACACCGCGCCGCTTTTGCCCGCCGAAAAGCCGCGCTACCTCATGGGCGTGGGCAAGCCCCTGGACATCCTGGAGGGCATCGGCAACGGCATCGACATGTTCGACTGCGTGCTGCCGACGCGCAACGCCCGCAACGGCACGCTCTACACCAGCCAGGGGCAGGTGAACATCAAACGCGTTGAATACAGGGAGGACGACACCCCCCTGGACCCCGAATGCACCTGCTACACCTGCCGCACCTTCTCCAAGGCCTACCTGTGCCACCTCTTCAGGGCACAGGAGCTGCTTTCCTACCGGCTGAACACCATCCACAACGTGCACTTCTTCCTGGAGCTGACCCGGGGCGCGCGCGAAGCCATCGCCCAGGGACGTTTCGCGGCCTACAAGTCGCACTTCCAGGAGGTGTTCGCCCCGAGGACAACGCCATGATGCGCACCAGCCTGAAGGCCGTGGTCCATGTCGGCGAACACCTGCTGCTGGCTGCGGTGGTCATCGGCGTGGGGCTTCTGCTCACGGCGGGCTACTGGCTCCAGACCGGCGACCCGCCTTCGCGCAGCGACGCCATGGTGGTGATGGGCGGCAACTTCAACCGCGCGGCCTACGGCGCGGAGCTCTACCAGCTGGGCATGGCCAGGAAGGTGTACATCGGGCGCGTGGCCCGCTGGCCCAGCGAGCGCGTGCTGGACCAGAACCATATCGCCTTCCCCCGACGCGAGGAGCTCTACAAGACCATCCTGCGCAAGAAGGGCGTCCCGGACGAGGCCATGGAATACTTCGGGGACGACCTCTTGAGCACCGCCCAGGAGGCCGAGGCCCTGGCCGCGCAACTGGGCAAGGAGCCCGGGTCGCTGCTGGTGGTCACCTCTCCCTACCACGTGCGCCGCGCGCGCATGGTCTTCACCGACGCCCTGCCCGGCTGGCAGATACGCGTGGTGGGCACGCCCTCGGAGAGGATCGCCACCGCCTGGTGGAAGGATCAGGAATCGGCCAGGATCGTGCTGCTGGAGATTCCCAAGACCATCTTCTACATGCTGGGCGGACGGTTCCGCTCCACTCCCGCCGCCAACTGAACTCCAGAACTCTCAAGCCTCACGAAAGGATTCCCCCATGGGCAAGACCGCAGTCGTCACCGGCGGAAACAAGGGCATCGGCCTGGAAACCACCCGGATGCTTCTGGACAAAGGCTTTGACGTGTGCGTGGTCGCGCGCGATTTTTCCGGTTTTCCCCTGGCCTCGCACAAGAACGTCAGGACCATCCCCTTCGACCTCTCGCGCATAGAGGACATCCCGGCGCTGGTGTCGGACATCGGCGACATCCACGTGCTCCTGAACAACGCGGGCATCATGTACGCCCTGCCCTACACCGATTATCCGCGCGAGAAATCCGACATGCTGATGCGCATAAACGTCGAGGCCCCGGTGGCCCTCATGCGCGAGGCCAGCGCGTCCATGGTGCGGGGCGGCGGCGGAAGGATCGTGAACAACGCCTCCGTGGCCGCGCACACCGGACACCCGGACGTCTGGTACGGCATCAGCAAGGCGGCGCTTTTGAACGCCACCAAGAGCTTCGCCAAGCTGCTCGGCGGCAAGGGCGTGGTGGTGAACGCCGTGGCCGCAGGCCCAGTGGAGACGGACATGCTCCACACCATCCCGCTGGAGCGCCGCAAGGCCATCCTTCAGGCCGTGTATACGGGGCGCTTCGCCCGCGCGGACGAAGTGGCCGAGGCCATGGTCTGGCTGGCCACGGACTGCCCGGAGTATATCAACGGCACCTGCATCGACATAAACAACGGGGCGCTGCCCAGGTAGAACAGGCCTGCTGAAACCGGACAACCCGGCGGGGAAGGGAATCTCCCGGACGCGCGTGCGCCCGGGCGGATGGAATCGGCGGTCGGCTTACTGCCTGGGGAAAGCGGAGAGACTGTCGTCCACGACGGCTCCGTCGGAAAACCAGAAGCTGTTCTTGCCCCGGCCCTTGGCGCGGTACATGGCCCTGTCGGCGTGGTTGAGCAGCAGCCCGGCCTCCAGGCCGTCTTCGGGATAGACGGCGATGCCGATGCTCACCCCGATGCGGATCAGCTTTCCCGACAGGTCAAACGGCTCGGCCACCGACTCCAGCATGCGCGAGGCGATGCTGGCGGCCTCGGCCGGGTCCTTCAGGTCCATGAGCACGGCCACAAACTCGTCCCCGGCGTAGCGGGCCAGGGTGTCGTTGGAGCGCAGGCACGCGCTCAGCCGCTTGCCAGTCTGCTTGAGCAGTTCGTCGCCCACCTTGTGGCCGAAGGTGTCGTTGACCCTCTTGAAGTCATCCAGGTCCAGAAAAAGCACCCCCACCTTGGAGTTGTTGCGGTCCGCCGTGGCGATGGCCTGCTCCAGTCGGTCCGCCAGGAGCAGCCGGTTGGGCAGGCGGGTCAGCGAGTCGTGGAAGGCCAGGTCCCGGATGCGCTCCTCGGCCTGGATCTTCTCGGTGACGTCCAGCACCATGAGCAGGAACCCCTTGCCCTCCCTGCGCCCCTGGATCATGGAGAAGGACAGCTCGAACCGGCCCGGAACGCCCGGCAGGGAAGTGGTCAGCTTGAAGCGGCCCGAGCCTTTCAGCGTCTGGATGGTGGGCCAATCCTCGGGCGCGCTCCCACCCATGGCCAGAATCTCGCGCCAGGGTTTTCCCACCGCCTCCTCGCGCAGAACGCGAAAAAGGTCTTCGGCCACGCGGTTCACGCGTAGGATTTTGCCCTCGCTGTCCAGCACCAGCACGGCTTCCTGCACGGACGAGAAGGTGCGCTCCCAGTCCTCGGCGGCGGTGCGCAGGGAGGACAAGGTCTGCTTCAGGCGCACGGACAGCTGGAAGAAGGCACGCGCCAGCCTGCCGATCTCATCAGAGGAACGCATGGTGCGCAAAGCGTCCAAAGCGCTTGACGCAAACGGTCTGGTGAGGGCTCCCTCCGCCTTTCGCAGGTCCTGGCTGATGATGAGCGCCGCGTGCTCCAGCGCCTCCAGTGGCTTGACGATCCTGCGCATGGCGAAAAAGCCCACCGGCAGCACCACGGCCAGCGCCGCAAAAAAGAACATGCCCACAGCAGCCAGACCGTTGCGCGTGGTGGCCAGCGCCTCTTTCAGCGGAAGCTGCGCCAGCACGACCCAGCCCAGCGCAGGCAATTGCCGCGAAGCGATCAGCACCGGCACGCCCATGCTGTTGACCGTCTCCCCCACGCCCTCGTAGCCCTGCGCCGCCCGGTCCAGGAACGGGTTGCGGCCCGCCTCCAGCGAACGCAGAATCTTGGATTTGTCAGGGTGCATCAGGAACTGGCGGTTGCGGTCCACCATGTACACGTACCCGGTCTGGCCGATCTTGCGCTGCTGCTGCTCGCCCAGGGCCGAAGTCGACAGGAGGTTCACCGAGGCCCCCAGCACTGCCAGGAGCTGCCCTGAAGGGGAGAAGATGGGAGCCGTGAAGGTGAGGACCGGCAGCCCGGTGCGCATCGACACGTACGGCTCGCCGATCACGCCCCGCTCGCGCGCCTTGGTGCGCTGGAAGTAGTCGCGGTGCGCGAAGGGCTGGCCGTGGAGTTCCGGATGATGGGGGTAGTCGGTGAGGAAGTTTCCGTTTGCATCCAGCAGGAACAGGCCGTTCTCGAACCGGGGGTAAAAGGACGCCTGGCGGGCCAGATGGTCGCGCACTGCTTCAAGGTTGCCTGAGGCAAGAGGCTCGCGAGGGATGTTTCCTGCTATCGCCCTTGTGTCGTTCAGGTTCTCATCGACAAAGCTGCGGATTTCGCGCGCAAGTGTCGTCGCTTCCGACTCCAAATCCTGCTTGATGACAACGGTGATCGCACGCTGCTGGTAGTCCAGCAGGAACAAGCTGGTAGCCGCGATAACCGCAAGGACCAGTCCTGAGAGGAGAAATGAGGCTTTTACGCTGAGCTTCATACACTTTTTCCAATTCGGTACTATACCACCCCCCCGGAGAAAACCACTGGGAGAAACACGAATTTTTCTGGTTTGCAGGCCCGAAATGGTCTATCCGGTCCCGAAGACCAAAGCCCGGAGGCAGCATGCCCGACCACGCCAACGCCCTGATCCACGAGAAAAGCCCCTACCTTCTCCAGCACGCCCGCAATCCCGTGGACTGGCTGCCCTGGGGAGACGCGGCCTTCGCCAAAGCCAAGGCGGAGAACAAACCGCTGTTCCTCTCCATCGGCTACTCCACCTGCCACTGGTGCCACGTCATGGAACGCGAATGCTTCGAGGATCACGACGCAGCCGCGCTCCTGAACGCTACCGCCGTGCCTGTGAAGATCGACCGCGAGGAACGCCCCGACCTGGACAACATCTACATGACCGCCTGCCAGCTCATGACCGGCGCGGGCGGCTGGCCCCTGTCCGTGTTCATCGACCACCACGGACGCCCCTTCTTCGCAGCCACCTACATCCCCAAGCACACCCGCTTCGGGCGCATGGGGCTCATGGATCTTCTTCCCAAGATCAGCGAGGTCTGGACCCGACGTCCCGCCGAGGTGGAACAGGCCGCCGCCAACGTGCTGAACGCCCTGGCCGAACACCAGCGCGCCACGCCCGCCCAGGCCGGCCCCGGCCCAAAGACCCTCGACACCGCCTACCGCCAACTGGCCGCCCGCTTCGACCCAGACCACGGCGGCTTCGGACAGTCCCCCAAGTTTCCCTCGCCGCACCAGCTGCTGTTCCTGCTGCGCCACCACAAGCGCACCGGCGAGCCCCTGGCCCTGGACATGGCCGCCAAAACGCTCACCGCCATGCGCCTGGGCGGCCTGTTCGACCACATCGGCCTGGGCTTCCACCGCTACTCCACCGACCAGCACTGGCTTTTGCCCCATTTCGAGAAGATGCTCTACGACCAGGCCATGCTGCTCATGGCCTACGCCGAAGGCTTCCAGGCCACCGGCGACCCGCTGTTCAAGCGGACCGCCCAGGAGATCGCCCGCTACGTGCTGCGCGACATGACCAGCCCCGAGGGCGCATTCTTCAGCGCCGAGGACGCCGACAGCGAAGGCGAGGAAGGGAAATTCTACGTCTGGACCATCGACGAGGCGCGAGCCGTGCTCTCCGAAGAGGACACGAGCCTCTTCGTGCGTCTCTTCGGCCTGCTGCCGGACGGCAACTTCGTCGAGGAGTCCACCCAGGAAAAGACCGGCGCCAACATCCCTCATCTGTCCGCGCCGCCCCCGCCCCAACTGGACGAACGCCTGGAAAGCATCCGCGCCCGGCTCTTCACGGACCGCGAGAAGCGCGTGCATCCCCACAAGGACGACAAGATCCTCACCGACTGGAACGGGCTGATGATCGCCGCCCTGGCCCAGGCCGCCCGCATCCTTAACGAGCCGGACCTCGCCAGCGCCGCAGGCCGGGCCGCCGACTTCCTGCTGGCGCGCCTGCGCGATCCGTCCGGCGCGCTCCTGCACCGCTACCGTGACGGCGAGGCCCGCATCCCAGCCAATCTGGACGACCACGCTTTCCTGGCCTGGGGGCTCCTGGAACTCTATCAGGCCACCTTCGACCTGGGCTGGCTGCAAGCCTCCCTGGACCTGACCGACCAGATGATCGCGCGCTTCCAGGACGCCGAGAACGGCGGGTTCTTCTTCACCGCCCACGACGCCGAAACCCTCCTGGTGCGCCAGAAGGAATTCTTCGACGCCGCCATCCCCTCGGGCAACTCCGTGGCCATGCTGGTGCTCACCAAGCTCTCTCGCCTCGCCTCCCGGCACGACTTCTCCGAACACGCCGCGCAGCTCTCGCGCAGCCTGGGCCAGACCGTGGAGCGCGCACCGTCCGGCTTCACCATGCTGCTCTGCGGGCTGGACTTCGCCCTCGCGCCCGGCGCGGACGTGGTGCTCTCCGGACCGGACGACGCCTCCCTGGAGCCGTTCCTGGCAGCCGTCCGCTCGCGCTATCTGCCGAGCACGCTGCTGCTCAAGCGCGACCAGAGCGGCGAACTGGCCTCGCTCGCCAGCTACACGGCAGGCATGTGCCCGCTGGACGGCAAGGCCACAGCCTTCGTCTGCCGCGACGGCAGGTGCGAACCGCCCACGACCGACCCGGCGAAGATGCTGGAGCTGCTGGGATAAACCGGGCTCCGCCCGGCCCCGGCAGGGCTCTGCCCTGCCCCCGCCAGGGGAGAAGCCTCCCCTGGACCCGGCTATTCGCTTCGCGTCGTGCGCGGCAGTTCGGGCTGGGAATTAGGATTGCTGAAATAAACCGGGCTCCCTCGACTCGGCTCTTGGTTTCGTGTCGTGTGCGGTAGTTCGGGCAAGGGGCTGGTTCTGGCGACTGTCCCGCTCGTGTCCTGGCGGGCGGGCTAGAACCGATTTGAAGACGATTCGTCGCCCGCCCGCCAGAACCCGACCGCGACAGCCACCAGCCCCGGCCATTGTCGAAAACGGTGATCTTAAAAATTGATAAGCCCTGAAGCGCGGCTTTGCGCGCTTCAGGGCTTTCTTGCGAGCTCTCTGAACAGTAACGGTGCTGCCCGCGAAGCGGATGCAGGGTCCAGGGGGATCATCCCCCTGGCGGGAGAGTCCAGAGAGGGCAGCGCCCTCTCTGGCCGCCGGAGGCTCCTGCGACAAATAAATCTTGCCCATTTCGTAGCGCCAAACTATACGCATTGTCATGCCCGCAAAGACACCTCTTGAACCCTACACACTCCAGACGGCGACCGGTTTTCCGTCGCCCGCGCAGGACTACATCGACCAGCGCCTGGACCTGAACCAGCTCCTGGTGCGTAACGCCCCGGCCACGTTCTACATGCGCGTGCAGGGCGACTCCATGCGCGGGGCTGGCATCGCGTCCGGCGACCTCCTGGTGGTGGACCGCTCCGTCCAGGCGCGTCCGGGCAGCGTGGTGGTGGCCTGCGTGGACGGGGAGCTCACGGTCAGGCGTCTCAGGCGCGGCAGAGTCGGGCTGGTCCTGTCTGCGGAGGACGGCGGCGAGCCTGTCGCGCTGCAAGAGGCATCCCAGGCGGAAGTGTGGGGTGTGGCTACCCATGTCATCCATGCGCTCATGCGGGGCTGACATGAAGCTAGCGCTGATGGACTGCAACAACTTCTACGCCTCCTGCGAGCGCGCCTTTGCCCCGCACCTGATCGGACGGCCCGTGGTGGTGCTCTCCAACAACGACGGCTGCGTCATCGCACGCTCGCAGGAGGCCAAGGACCTGGGCGTGCCCATGGGCGCGCCTGAGTTCAAGTGCCGCGCCCTGTTCAAGCGCCACGGCGTGACGGTGTTTTCGTCGAACTATGCCCTCTACGGCGACATGTCCGCGCGGGTGATGGCCGTGGCTGGCGGGATGTCGCCGCGCATGGAGGTCTATTCCATCGACGAGGCGTTTCTGGACCTGACGGGGCTTGAGCGCCCCGAGGAACATGCCCGGCAGGTGCGTGAGACGGTGAAACGCTGCACCGGCATCCCGGTGTCCATCGGCATCGCCCCCACCAAGACGCTGGCCAAGCTCGCCAACAAGCTGGCCAAGAAGGACGCGGGCCTGGGGGGCGTGCTGGACCTTCCCGAGGGACCTGAACGCGAGGCGTTGCTTGGTCGGACGGAGATACGCGACGTGTGGGGCATCGGACCGCGCCATGGCAAGCGGCTGATTGAGCGCGGCGTGCGCACGGCGCTGGATTTCTGCCGTTTGCCGCGTGAATTCGTATTGAAGAGCATGACAGTGACGGGGCTGCACACCTGGCTGGAGTTGCGCGGCGTCCCCTGCATCAGCCTGGAGGGCGTGGGAAAGTCGAAAAAGGCCATTGTTTCGTCGCGCTCCTTCGGACGTCCGGTGGAGAGCATCGAGGACCTGCGCGAGGCCCTGAGCCATTACGCCGCACTGGCAGCCGGCAAGCTGCGCGCCCAGAAGGGGCAGGCCGCGTCGCTCCAGGTGTGGCTGGAGACCAACTCGTTCGTGGAGGATGATCCGCAATACACCGCAGGGCAAAGCGTGGGGCTCAGTCCGCCCACCGCGCACACCACGCGCATCGTGCGGGCCGCGCTGGAGGTGCTGGAGCGCATCTATCGCCCTGGCTTTCGCTACAAGAAGGCAGGGGTGATGCTCACGGGCATTGAGGCGGCGGCCACGGCCCAACTCTCGCTGCTGGACGTGCCGGAAGAGGCGCAGGAACATGCCGGTCGGGGCGGACGTCTGATGGAGGCCCTGGATCGGGTGAACGCCAAATGGGGCCGGGAGACGCTGTTTCCGGCGTCGGCGGGCATCGCGCGTCCCTGGGACATGCGCCAGATGCACCGCTCCCCGCGCTATACCACATCATGGACGGAACTTCCCGTGGTCCGGGCCTGAACGGTTGCCCACGCAAGCAAATATGCGGTAAGGAGAGACGGATATCATCCAAAGGAGTCCCCATGAAACCTAAAGCGCTTATCGTTTCAGCTGATGCATTTGAGGATTCGGAACTGCTCTACCCCTACTACCGCCTGCAAGAAGCCGGGTACCAGGTGGACCTCGCCGCGCCCAAGGCCGGAACAATCACGGGCAAAAACGGCTACACCGTCACCGCCAACCTCTCCCTGGACGACGTGGAAGACGCGGGGTCCTGCGGGTACAAGCTGCTGCTCCTGCCCGGCGGCAAGGCTCCCGAGGCCCTGAAGGCCATCCCCAAGGCCCTGGACATCGCCAGGGACTTCGCCGGGTCCGGCGCGCCCATCGCGGCCATCTGCCACGGCCCCCAGGTGCTGGCCGCAGCGGGCCTGCTGCGCGGACGCAAGGCCACCTGCTACAAGAGCGTGGCTGAAGAAATCACCGCAGCCGGAGCCCTCTACGAAGACTCGGAAACCGTGGTGGACAAGAATCTGGTCACCGCCCGGCAGCCCTCGGACCTTCCGGCCTTCATGCGCGCGGTCATGGCCATGCTCGGCTAAAGCACTCCGTCGACGACAACGATTCCGGCATGCGCCTGATGTCTCGTCCCTGAATGGCAGGACCACGTGTTCCAGGAAACGGGACACAGGCGCAGCCGGATCGTCAAGCCCCCGCCGCGCCCCCTACACGTCCGATGGCTTTGCGTGTAGTCTGCGGCCATGAGCCGCACCGTCTATCTCGATCACGCGCCGGATTATGAAAGCCCCGGCCTGGACGCCGCCGTGGGGCGGCTGCTGGAACTGGCCGGGTGCCGCCCGTCGCGCGGGCAGCGCGTGCTGGTGAAGCCCAACCTGGTGGCCCCTTCCAATCCGGGCCTGACCTGCACACGCCCCGAGGTGGTGCGCGCGGCCTGCCGCTATCTGGCGGATTTCGGCGCGCACGTTCTGGTGGGGGACTCCCCGGCCTTTGGAACGGGGCGCATCGTGGCCCGTGCCTGCGGCATGGACAAGGCCCTGGCCGGGCTGCCCGTCAGGTTGGTCAACTTCACGCGCCCCCGCCAACTGCCGCTGACTCTGGGCGGCTCCATCGGCGTGGCCTCGCTGGCGCTGGACGCGGACCTGCTGGTGAACATCCCGCGTTTCAAGGTGCACGACCAGATGCTCCTTACCCTGGCGGTGAAGAACACCTTCGGGTGCGTCACCGGGTTCCGCAAGGCCCTGGCGCACCAGGTGCACGGCGAGAAGGGCACGCGCTTCGAGAGCATGATCATGGACGTGTGCCGGGCCATGCCGCCGTCCGTGAACCTCGTGGACGGCGTGGTGGCCATGCACGTGAGCGGCCCGGCCACCGGCAAGCCGTATCCGCTGGGGCTCCTGGGCGCTGCGGCAAACCCCGTTGACCTGGACTGCGCCCTGCATGCGGTGCTGGGCCTGCCCCCGGACGCCACGCCGCTTGGGCGCGAGGCCGTGCTGCGCGGCCTGACCGGGGACGTCTCGTATCCGCTGAAACGTCCGCAGGATTTTCCGGCTGAAGGGTTTGTGCTGCCTGCCGCGCTGGCCAACGTGGCCTTCAAGCCCGTGCGCTTCGTGAAGGGGCGGATCAAAAGCCTTTACGTGCGTCTGTGCGGAAGCGCCAAAAAGTCCTGACGCGGCGCAGGCCCGGGCATCTCCGGACGCCCTTTCCTATCCCCTGGCGATGCGCTATGTTGTGCGGAGTATGTCTGCCAGCCAACGTGAACGCCATGTGGTCGTGGGCCGCGTCCAGGGCGTGGGGTTTCGGCCCTTCGTCTATCGCCTCGCCAGGGAACACGCCCTTTCCGGGTACGTGCTGAACGCTCCGGAAGGCGTGGTCATCGAGGTGCAGGGCCTGCCAGAGCGCCTCGAACGATTCGCCACGGACCTCATCGACACCCTGCCGCCACTGGCCATGATCGTGGCGCACTCCCGTGAGAGCGTCCCTCCCAGCCCGGACGAAGGCGGCGGGGAGTTCGTCATCCGGAAGAGTACGGCGGGGGTCGGACACCATGTGCTGGTAAGCCCGGACATGGCCACCTGCCCGGACTGCCTGGCGGACATGGCCGACCCGGCCAACCGCCGCCACAACTATCCGTTCACCAACTGCACCAACTGCGGCCCGCGATACACCATCACCAAAAGCCTGCCCTACGACAGGCACGCCACGTCCATGGCCTGCTTCCCCCTGTGCGAGGCCTGCCGCGCCGAATACGAAGACCCGCTGGACCGCCGCTTCCACGCCCAACCCAACGCCTGCCCGGCCTGCGGTCCCAGGCTCTGGCTGACCGACCGCCACGGCAAGACCCTGGCCGAGGGCGACAAGGCCGTGGCCCGCGCGGCCAAGGCCTTGCGCGCTGGCAAGATACTGGCCCTCAAAGGCCTGGGGGGCTTTCATCTGGCAGCTGACGCAGCCAATCATGAAGCCGTGGCTGAACTGCGCCGCCGCAAGAAACGCCCGGCCAAGCCGCTGGCCATCATGGCCGCCGATCTGGAGACGCTCTCGAAGCTGGCGCATGTCTCGCCGGAAGAGGCTGGGCTGCTCACCGGGCGCGAACGGCCCATCGTGCTGGTGACCTTGAAAACCGGCGCGGGGCTCTCCCCCGACATTTCCCCGGACACCGACCAGCTGGGGGCCATGCTGCCTTACACCCCGCTGCACCAGGTGCTGCTGGGCGCCCTGCGTGATGCGCAGCCTGGCGGTGAGGCCGCCCTGGTGATGACCAGCGGCAACCTGAGCTCCGAGCCCATCTCGCTGGGCAACCGGGAAGCCCTGTCCCGCCTGGGCTCCCTGGCTGATCTCTTCCTGCTGCACGACCGGGACATCCTGGTGCGTACTGACGACAGCGTGGTGCGCGTGCCGCCCCAGGATACCGGCGCGCCGGGAATCCAGTTCCTGCGCCGGGCCAGGGGGTATACGCCCTCCCCCATATTTTTGCCGTCCAAAGGCCCCTGCGTTCTGGGCGTCGGCCCGGAACTCAAAAACACGGTGTGCCTCACCAAAGGCGATCAGGCCTTCGTGAGCCAGCACATCGGGGACATGCAGAACCTGGAGACCGCCGCCTTCCACAAAGAGGTGATCGAACACCTGGAGCGCATCCTTCAGGTGCGCCCCGAGGCGGTGGTGGCCGACATGCACCCGGATTACCTCTCCACCCGTTACGCCCTGGAGGAGTCCGGCCTGCCGGTGCTCCGGCTGCAACATCATTACGCCCACATCATGGCGGTAATGGCCGAGAAGGGTCTGATGGAACCCGTGGTGGGGCTGGCCCTGGACGGTTCGGGCTACGGCGGGGACCGGACCATCTGGGGCGGCGAATTCCTCTATGTGGACCCGGTGCGCATGGAGTTCAAGCGTCTGGCGCATTTCGCCCAGATGCGCCTGCCCGGCAGCGAGGCCGCCATCCGCCAGCCCTGGCGTCTGGCCATGGCCGCCCTGCACGCCCTGGGACGCGATCCCCTGGCCGAAGGCTGGCACTGGCTCAAGGGGAGGGAGCAGGCGGCGGGGCTTGTGCTCGCCATGCTGGACAAGGGCCTGAACAGTCCCCTGACCAGCAGCTGCGGGCGACTGTTCGACGCCATAAGCGCCCTGACCGGCGTATGCCCTGAAATCAGCTACGAAGGGCAGGCGGCCATCAGGCTCGAGCACATCCAGGATCACGGCGAGACGGAGGGCTACGACTGCGGGGCTCTCTCCGGAGGAGAGGACGGAGCTCCCCTGGTTTTCGATTCCTTGTCCCTGGTTGCCCAGGCAGCAGACGACATCCTTGGCGGCGTTCCGGCTGGAATGGTCAGCCGCCGTTTCCATAACGGATTGTCAAGAGGGTTGGCCCTGGCCGCCTCAGAACTCTGCAAACAGACTGCTACGAGCCAAGTTACACTCAGCGGAGGAGTTTTTTTAAATAAAACGCTTTCCCGTACGCTCCCTCGTGCTCTTTCATTGCACTCCCTTACACCACATATGCATGAGCACACCACTCCTGGCGACGGATGCATATCCCTCGGGCAGGCATTCTTTGGACAACTCACCCTCACCACGCAGAATACATCAGATTCTTGAAACAAGCGCCCAGCCGAACCGCTCCAGATTCGCATTTCTGATGCGACTTCACGTACTCTCTTCACGCAACACGTTATCTTCTCCCAAAGCCCGCGCACACTTGGATTATTAGCACTTTATCTCCTTTTTATAGAGAGAGTTACGAGCAATCCGCACAAAAAAGGAGGGAAACCCTACTTTTTTGACTTGCGTTCTCCCGAAGGCCCTATATATACAATGTTACGCCAAGTCGCGACTCTGGTTTCGCAAGATGCCCCTTGTACGGGATACATTTGCGGTCGCCGATTTCCTTCAGGGATAAGGCCAAGCGATTTGGGCGCTTCCGCGACCCCCTGCGGTCCGAGTACAGAGGCTCGACCGTAATAGACGTGCAAGTTGTCCCCATGCGACCCGTCTTCGGCAGGCCAGACGTTCCCGAGGAACAGGGTCCGGGGTTCGCGCCATTAAACGGAGCGCCCCAGGACTTAGCCCGGGGCCATGAGGTGAATCATGTACAACGCATTCGACGAAGCACTAGAACGTATCAAGCGGGCCACCGGAGCCCGCACCCAGGTCGACCTGGCGGCCATCCTCGGAATCAGGCAGTCCAGCATTTCCGACGCCAAGCGCCGTCAGTCCATCCCGGCCGACTGGCTTCTTAAGCTGTACCGTAGCCACGGCCTCAACCCTGACTGGGTCACCACCGGCGAAGCGCCCCAGGTGCTGCGCGAAGGCTTGGCCCTGCCTGTCGGCCTCATGGAGAGCGGAGCCGGGTACGCTTCGGACAAGCCCAAATCCCGCCAGGTTCCCGTCAGCGCCATGACCGGAGTGACCTACGACTCCGAGAAGGGCGTCCTGGAAGAGAAGCCCATCGAGATGCTGGCCATCCCCGAATCGTTCGCCTGCCCGGGCCTGACCGTCTTCAAGATGGAACAGCAGGACATGGAGCCGATCATCCGCCGGGGCGGCTACATCGGCATCAACAAGGACCAGAAGCAGCTGCGCTCCGGAGAAGCCTTCGCAGTGGTGCTCCCCCACGAGGGACTGGTCATCCGCAGGCTCATCAACGACTTTGAAAAGGACGAGATCATCCTTCGCACTGAAAATTCCAGCGCCGCCGGACAGTCTCTCCCCGCCTCTGCCGTCATCGGCAAAATCGTCGGTCGCGTCTGGTGGGTTCTGCAGGAACTGTAGGCCGCCTCTCCTGTCCGTCCTGAGGCCGCCCCCCTTGGCTGGGAGGGCGGCTTTTTTATTTACTACGAAAAAGGCATATCCAGATGCCTACGCAAACCTGTTATATCTACCTATATAGCTTGTCGTTATTTGGCATGCGGCATATAAAAAGAAGCGTTGCGGTTTGAAAACCTTGATGCTAGTCTTGACGTTAGCTCTATGTGATATAGATTAACAAATGGAGACTGGCCGATGCTCACCTCTTCGCACAGCGACGAAAAACTCCATGAACCGCAGGAGCCCTGCGCCTCCGTTTTCGAAGCAGGGTTCGAGCGCCTGAGAACCACCCTCGGCTTCAAGAATCAAAAGGAGCTGGCGGACATCCTGGAGATCAGGCAGTCGAGCATCTCCGATGCGAAGCGCCGCGACGTCATCCCGGCGGACTGGGCCATAAAGCTGCTCCGCAAGGAACGCGTCAACCCACACTGGATATACGTAGGGCTGCACCCCATGCGCATCGGGGACCAGGAGTGCGACCCCGGCAGCGGCTTTTGCGCCGGACAGTCGTCGTTTCTGCAAAAATACGCGACACAGGCGCTCACCATCGTCGTCATGCAGGACGCTTCCATGGAGCCTGCAATCCCCCGCGACTCCCACGTGGGCATCAACACTGACGACCGGGAAATTGTCAGCGGCGTTCTCTACGGCGTGCGCCTCCCCTATGAAGGGTCCACTGTCCGGCGAATCCTGGCCGACGACGGCCGCAAGGCAACCCTGCGCGCGGATAACCCCTCCATACCCGCCGTCACGCTGACCCACTCCAAACTGGAGTCCATCATCCAGGGAAGAGCGGTCTGGATCAAGACCTGCCCCTGAAGCATCTCCGCCCAAGACAAACGGAAGCACTTCGACTATGATTTCTCCCCGCACGAGACAGGGAGGAGCCATGCCGAAAATGAAAATCACCGCACCTGACATCGCCGCAGCCAAGGGCCAGCGCAAGCTTGTGGTCATCACCGCCTACGACGCAGGACAGGCCGCCATCGCCGAGGCGGCCGGAGCGGACATCCTGCTGGTGGGAGACTCGCTGGGGATGGTGGTGTTGGGCTACGAAGACACGGTGAGCGTCACCATGGAGCAGATGCTCCACCACGCCGGGGCGGTTGCCAGGGGAGCGCGGCGCGCCCTGGTTTTGGCGGACATGCCCTTTCTATCCTATCAGGCGGACCGGAACTCGGCGGTGACCAACGCCGGGCGCATGCTCAAGGAAGCCCGCGCCCAGGCCGTGAAAGTGGAGGGTGGACGCGAGATCGTTCCTCAGATACGGGCCATCGTCCAGGCGGGAATTCCGGTGATGGGGCATCTGGGCCTCACCCCGCAGCACGTGGCCGCGCTCGGAGGCTACAAGGTGCAGGCCCGCACGGCGCAAGCCGCCGCCATGCTCCTGGAAGACGCACAGGCTCTCGCCGACGCAGGATGCTTCGCCATGGTGCTGGAGTGCGTGCCCTCGCCAGTGGCCGAACTGGTCACACGCTCGGTGCCCATCCCGACCATCGGAATCGGGGCAGGCCCGGACTGCGACGGCCAGGTGCTGGTCTTTCACGATCTGCTGGGGCTTTACGGCGACTTCAAACCCAAATTCGTCAAGCGCTATGCAGATCTGGGCGGCATGGCCAAGGACGCGCTGGGACGTTTCGCCGAGGACGTCCGTTCCGGAACGTTCCCCGCCAAGGAGAACAGCTTCGACATGGCCCCCGACGAACTGGATAAGCTCCTGGGCGACACGCAGGCCTCCTGAGCGAGCGCGCCTGGGACGGCGCAGCGGGACGTCGCGGCGTGGATGACAACCGCCCCGTCAACCGGCCCCCGTACACCTGAGGCCCGCCAGAAGAGATGCAGCACGCCGGAGTCAGGGCTGCTGGAGCTGGGCCAGTGGGCTGACCCTCTTACCGGCATCCAGGCCGACACGGCCCGGAACATGGACCGGCGAGCAGATCAGCAATGGAAGAACCCCGAGGCCACGCTGAACCGGGCGCGCTCCTCGTCTTCCCGGCGGGACTGGCAATGCACGCACAAGGTGGCCATGGGCTGGGCTTTCAGCCGCGCCTGGGCGATGTCGTCCCCGCACTCCTCGCAGATGCCGTACTCTCCCGCTTCAACCCGGGCCAAGGCTTCGCGGATGGAGACCAGGGCCTGGCGGTCGCGTTCGCGCATGAGCAGTGTGAAATTGCGCTCGGCCTCCAGGGAGGCGCGATCGGCCAAGTCTGGCGGCAGGGCGTCCTCTCCGGCCAGTTCATCCATGGAGTCGCGCATTTTTGCCATGGTCTTTTCCATCATGGCGGTAAGCGTGGCGGTGAACGATTCGATCATGTGCGTGGTCATGGCGTTCTCCCGTTCTTGGTTCCGGTTGCGGCCCAGGACATCCGGGGCCGGATCGAACTCTTTGGCTAGGTGCCTCATCCCCCACGCAGGTTGAGAAGGCGTTTCCGCTTCGTGACGATTCTGTTATCCCCACGACGCCGCTTTTTCGGGAATCACAGGATCGAGCCTTGCTTTTTTTCTCCCAGCATTTAGAGTGCTGGTGTTGACATAAATATTCATTCCCAAGGCGGGGGTTCAGGATGCAGATGAAGGTGTATGACGTGGATGTCCGGGACTTTATCCAGCAGAACCGGGGTGTTTTTCTGGTTTTGTCCCAAGATCCACACTTCAACAAGAACCTGCGCAGCACACTTTTGCGCCACCTGCACATAAAAGACGACTGCGTTTTCAACGTAACCAACCAGGAACAGCTCCACAAAGAACTTCGACAGTTAATCTCGCAAAACCACAAGGTGGTTTTCTTTGTGGAGCGTGAAATCAACGGCAAATACTGCCATGATTTGGTCCAGTTCCTTAAAAATCAGTATCCCGATGTGCTCATCATCATCCTGACGACCGAGGTTGCCCGGGAAATCCTCATATACCTCCACGAGATCGGCGCGAACAACGTCATCACCAAGCCGATTTCTCCGGACATGCTCATCGAAAAGATCGCGTTCACGGTCAAGCCTCGCGGGCAGATCGGCGAGCTCATTGAAGCAGGAAAAAAACTGAACGAAACCGGTAAGTTCGACGACGCAGCCACCCTGGCCCGCAAGATACTGGAGATCAAACCCGGCAGCCCCGCCGCCCTCCTGGTGCTCGGTGACAGCTTCAAGGGCCAGAGCAGGATGGACGAGGCCCTGAACGCCTACATGGAGGCCTCGCGCAACGGGAAGCTCTTCCTGGACCCCATCAAAAAGATCGCCGAGCTGCACAAGATAACCGGAAACGTCCGCGAGGAAACCAAGTACCTCGAACGCCTGGACCGGCTGAGCCCTCTCAACGTGGACCGCAAAATAAGCATCGGCGACAATTACATGTCGCTGGGCGAGCGCGACAAAGCCGTGGAGGTTTTCGACGACGCCATCAAGCTTGCCACCAAGGAGGCCATGGCCCAGGTCGGTCGCGTGACGCGCACCATCGCCGAGCACTGCATCTCCAACGCCCCGGAGCTCTCCGAAAAATATCTGCGTCAGTCGCTGGATTCCAAGAAAGGCGCGCTGGACAAGTCCGACATCGAGACCTTCAACCGCCTGGGCATCACCCTTCGCAAGCAGGGCAAACCGGAACTGGCCATCGAGGAATACCGCAAGGCCCTGAAGATCGCGCCCAACGACGCGGGGCTTTACTACAACATGGCCATGGCCTACAGCGAGGGGCGCCAGTTCCAGGACGCCTTCAACTTCCTGGACAAGGCCCTGTCCATCAACCCTGACCTCTGGAATGCCAGCGAGACGGTCTGCTTCAACATCGCCACGGTGTTCTACCGGGCAGCGAGAAAGGAACAGGCCACCGAATTCCTGCAGAAGGCCCTGGCCATCAACCCGAATTTCGAACGGGCCAAGGCCATGCTGCGCGAACTGTAGACTGACCTTTGCGAAACCTTAAACACGTTCTGCGACATCACAAGGCCAAAGGGTTCGCCCTTTGGCCTGTTTTACGAACTTCGAATGCTGCAACAACGGGCAGTTCCACGGAAACTTCATGATAATGCACCCCGATTTCGATCCCGTAGCCCTGTCCCTCGGCCCGCTTCAGGTGCGCTGGTACGGGCTGATGTACCTCTTCGGCTTCGCTGCCGGATGGATGCTGGCCCGTGTCCGGGCGGCACGGCCCGGTTCCGGCTGGACCCCGGCCATGGTGGACGACTTCATCACCTGGTGCGTACTGGGGCTGGTCCTGGGCGCACGCCTGGGCTATGTCCTGTTCTACGACCTGGGAGCCTACATCCGCGACCCCCTGGCCATCTTCCAGGTCTGGCAGGGCGGCATGAGCTTCCACGGCGGCATGATCGGCCTGTGCCTGGTGGTCTGGTTCTTTGCGCGCAAGCACAAGATGACCTTCTTCCAGATAGGCGATTTCCTCTCGCCGCTGGCCCCTCCGGGGCTCTTCTTCGGACGCATCGGCAATTTCATCAATGGCGAGCTGTGGGGAGCGCCCTCCGGCGTATCCTGGGCGGTGGTCTTCCCCGACCCCAGGGCGGGCGGCGTGCCGCGCCATCCCTCCCAGCTCTATGAGGCCGGGCTCGAAGGGCTGGTGCTGTTCACGGCGCTGTGGCTCTACTCCGCGCGCCCCAGGCCCGCAGGATGCGTCACCGGCATGTTCCTGGCGCTTTACGGCCTGTTCCGCTTCCTGGTGGAGTTCATCCGCGAGCCGGACCCGCAGCTCGGGTATCTGGCCTTCGGCTGGCTGACCATGGGGCAGCTGTTGTCGCTGCCCATGATCCTGGTGGGGTGCGCGCTGATCCTGCGCGGGGCAAGGCGCGGGGCGTCCGTTTCTTGACGCCCGCCCGGCCCGCTAATCTTTTTGAAGGGGTATCAACGCGAATTCGCCGCACACGTCCTGGGCCTCGGTCTCCGGCCACACGGCGAGGAAGGTCTTGCCGCGCAGGGAGTCCACCCCTTCCACCAGCGGACGCGGCGCGTGCCGTTTGCAGAAACCCCACTCGCCCTTCTGCATCTCCTCAGGCGGACAGTAGCGGCTCGAGTAGGGGATGGGACCTTTCCAGTATCGGCAGTTCTTGCAACGTGTCTTTCTCATGGTTTCGGCAAGCCCTCCAGGGCGAGTTCAAAAATTGCGGGCCAGAGCTTCCCGGTCACATAGAGCTTCTTCGCAGCCGGGTTCCAGGCGATGCCGTTCAGGTCGGAGTCTTCGGCCAGCGGCCCGAGCCGCGCCCGTAGCGGCGCGCAGTCGATCCAGGCGGCCACCTTGCCCGTCGCCGGGGAGATGACGGCTATGCGATCCTCGTGCCACACGTTGGCCAGGATGAACCCGTCCACCCACTCCAGTTCGTTCAAGCGCGCCACGGGCCGCCCCGCGTCGATCACGTCCAGGGTGCGCGTGGGCAGCATGGTTGCCGGGTCGCGCCAGGTCAGCCTGGCGGAGCCGTCGCTGGTCACCAGCCCGAATGGCGTTGCCGCCGCGCCCCACCCCTCGCCCTGAAGGGGCAGGGTCCGCACGCGCTCCAGGCTTGCGGCGTCATAGACGTGCACCTTCGCATTGCGCCATGTCAGCTGATAGAGCTGCCCTGCCCAGAGGGCAAGCCCTTCGCCGAAATCCTCCCGGTCCAGCTCCACCAGCCGCAGCACCTTTCCCGTTGCCGGTTCCACCTGTCGCAGGCTGGAGCGTCCGTTCAGGCCAGTGCTTTCGTACAGATAGCCCCCCGTGAAGAGCAGCCCCTGGGTGAAGGCCGACTGGTCGTGCGGCAGCACGGCGCTGACGGTATAGGCCAGGCTCCGGGCGTGAACTCCGGGAACCAGTACGAGCAGGATGCCCAGAAGAAGCGTCGCGATACGGGCGGGTCGGATATTTTCCATTTTTTCTCTGGCCGGAATTCCTGAGTCGCGCCCGCGCCGCCCGGAGAAGCCGGGGCTCGCATGAGCGTGCAGTAAATATCTATCGTATCGGGCTGTTACTGGGCAAGCATGACGCGACCCCGCCATCGCTTGTGATACAGCAGAGGACGTGTTCATTCGTGTCCCTTTGCGTTGCTTTCGGCTGCTAATTACCCTTTCATTGGATGTTGGAGTATTCCCAAGGATTTTAATGCCCCATAACCATCTGTTTCCTTTCGGATTACGGCTTGACAATCCTGCGGCGATGAACATTTTGTAAGAATGATTTCATGTTGAGGCATTTGACTTTACTTTGGAGCCGCTTATAAAGTCGACACAGCTGGAGTTTCCAGCTCAAGGAGGAATTCATGAGCAGCGCATTGAAAAGATCTCTCGTTTTGGGGCTGATCCTGGCCTTCGGCCTTTCCGCCAACCTGGCGGCGGCAAAAAGCCTGACTGCCGGGACCGTGTACATCGAACCGAAGGTTGGCCTGTACGCCAACTCCAACGATCGCATCAGCTCTATGTTCAGCTACGGCGGCGAGCTGGGCTACTTCGTGGCCGACGGCTTCTCCGTGGGCTTCGAGGCCCTGGGCTACGTCATCACCCAGAAGCGCACCCCCTGGAGCGGCAACGGCAACTATGAGACCGTGAACGCGTTCAGCCCCATCGGCATGCTGCGCTACCACTTCATCAACGACGAGAGGTTCGGCGTGTTCGCTGGCATCGGCCTGGGCGGCTTCTTCTCAGGTGTTCCCGTGCCGCGCAACGGCTACAGCTCCAACCTGACCGAAGTGGGCGAAGTGGGCTTCGACGTCTTCCTGACCGACAACGTCAGCATGCAGTTGGCCGGACGCTACCAGCACATTGGTGACTTCTCCAACAAGGGTGCGGACAACTGGGGCGGCAACCTCGCCGTCAAGTACGCCTTCTAAAACACATTCTTGCCGACTGCATCTCATAGGCCCCTTCGAGAGGAGGGGCC
The DNA here is from genome assembly GCF_000429325.1 of Fundidesulfovibrio putealis DSM 16056. NCBI lineage: Bacteria > Pseudomonadati > Thermodesulfobacteriota > Desulfovibrionia > Desulfovibrionales > Desulfovibrionaceae > Fundidesulfovibrio > Fundidesulfovibrio putealis. The sequence continues at coordinate 131,185 of NZ_AUBQ01000016.1, read as the reverse complement.
TTTTTCTTTTCATGGAAAGGAGCTATACCCTCTGCGGGTCTGCACTTTGGCGACCCCCGTGCTTCTTACTCAAACCAGGGCCATCATGGACAACACATCAGACAAATCCCAGACTCCCGAAGAATTCGAGACCCTCATTGAACCCGAGGAGTCTCTTCCCGAAATTTCCCTTGAGGATCTTCCCGAACCCCTGCGCCAAGCCGTTGCCAGGGCCGGATGGCCCGGACTCATGCCCGTGCAGGCCAAGTCCCTGCCCTACCTGCTCACCGGCCAGGACCTCATGGTCCAGTCGCGCACCGGCAGCGGCAAGACCGGAGCCTTCCTCCTGCCGATCTTCAATCTGCTCGACCTCAATGTCCACCAGACCCAGGCCCTGATCCTCTGCCCCACCCGCGAGCTGGCCAAGCAGGTGGCCATGGAGGCGGAGATGCTCTTCGAGGGCACGGAGCTGCGAGTCGCCACCGTGTACGGCGGCGTGGGCTATGGCCCCCAGACCGACGCGCTGCGCGCGGGCGCGCACCTGGTGGTGGGCACCCCGGGCCGCATCCTGGACCACCTGCTGCGCCGCAACCTCACCCTGGACGGCATGCGCGTACTGGTGTTCGACGAAGCCGACCGCATGCTCTCCATCGGTTTCTACCCGGACATGAAGGAGATCAAGCGCTACCTGCCGCCCAAGCGCCGCGTCTCCACGTTCCTCTTCTCGGCCACCTATCCGCCCCACGTGCTGCGCCTGGCCGAAGAGTTCATGGACCACCCGAATTTCCTCTCGCTCTCCGCCAAACAGGTCCACGTGGCGGACATCCTGCACGTGTACTACGAAGTGCCGGGCATGGACAAAGACCGCTGCCTGGTGCGCCTGCTGGAGATCGAGAACCCCACCTCGGCCATCATCTTCTCCAACACCAAGGCCAACGTGCACTACGTCACCGAAGTGCTCAAGGGCTTCGGGTACGACGCCGAGGAGCTCTCCGCCGACCTCACCCAGGCCAAGCGCGAGCAGGTGCTCATGCGCCTGCGCAAGGGGACCCTGCGCTTCCTGGTGGCCACCGACGTGGCCGCGCGCGGCATCGACATCCCCGAGCTGTCCCACGTCTTCCAGTACGAGACCCCCGAGGACCCCGAATCCTACGTGCACCGCGCAGGCCGCACCGGGCGCGCAGGAGCCTCCGGCACGGCCATCACGCTGGTGAACATCATGGAAGAGCTGGCCATGAAGCGTATCGGCCAGCGCTTCGGCATCGAGCTGATCAAGAAGCCCGTGCCCACCGACGAGGACGTGTCCGCCGTGGTGTCGGAGCGCCTCACGGCGCTTCTGGAAGCCGAAGTGCGCACGCTCGCCCCCCTGAAGAAAGTACGCTTGCAGCGCTTCCTGCCCCTGGCGCAGGAGTTGGCCGCCTCCGAGGACGCAGCCCTCCTGGCCCTGCTTTTGGACGAGCGCTATCAGGCCACCCTGCACGCCGTGCAGATCCAGCCGGAAGGCGCTCCCGAGGAGCCGCGCGAACAACGCCGCGAGCGTGATTACGACCGGGACCGGGACCGTGACAGGGACCGCGACCGTGGGCGCTCCAGGGACCGAGACCGCCAGCCCCGACGCGAACCGCGCCAGGACAGCGCCCCCGCGCGCCCGGCTGCCGAGCCCGTGGCCAAGCCGGAACCCAAGCCAGAGCCCAGGCCCGCTCCCAAGGCGCAGCCCAAGCCCAAAGCCTCCATCTTTACCGCACCCGCTGACGAGACGCCGGACGAGGACGACTTCGAATCCGCTTTCGACACCGCCTCGGATGAGTTGCAGAACGCTTCCGGCAACGTCGCCGAGGGAGGCGAGCCGGCAAAGAAGCGCAAGCGCCGCCGTCGCCGCAAGAAGAAGCCCTCCAGCGCCGAAGCCATGACGCAGGACAGCGCCAGCGGTTCCGATGCTGCGGCCTCCTCCGGGGAAGCGCCCGCCGCCCAGTCCACTGTGCAGCCTGCTGCCCAGCCCTCTGGCCAGGACGCGCCTGCCCGCGAGCCCCGCAAGCAGACGCCTGAAAAGGCCTCTGCCGAGGTTCCGGCGGATGCCGCCACGGTGCCTTCGGACGCCCCCCCCCAGGAGCAGGCCAAGGCGAAAGCTCCGGCCCGTGCCCGCGCCCCCAGGAAGGCCGCCCCGAAGAAGGCTGCGCCTAAGCCCGGAGCAGCCGAAACCGCAGGAGCAGCCGGAACCGCCGAAGCCCCTGAAGGCGGGGAAGCGCCCAAGCCCAAACCCCGCACCCGCAAGCCAGCCGCCAAGCCCAAGGCTGAGGCACAGCCCAGAAGCGAACCCGCGCCGGAGCCAGAAAACCCGGACAGCCCGGCCAAGGCTCTCAAGGCGGAGCGCCCCGGCAAGACTGCCAAGTCCGTGGAGATCGAATACCGCCCCGACGAGCACAAGGGCATCGAGTGGGATTAATTCCGCAATAAATAAGGCCGCGCCGTCCATGAGGACGGCGCGGCTTTTTTTATTGCCTGTGCTTCCACGTCTCAGCTTTTCTTGAGATTTTCCATCACCCCGCTCAACTCGGACACCAGTTCCCCGAGGTGGTCCAGAGCCTCCCTGGCCTGGTCCATGGCTCCGGCGGTCTCCTCCGCGTAACGGGCGATTTCCTGGATGGACTGGTTCACCTCGCCGCTGGCCGCATTCTGTTCGGCGGCTGCCGAATCTATCTGGCGTATCCGTACGGACATGTCCTGACTCAGGTTGACGATCCTGGTCAGTGCGCTCCCTCCGCCGTCCACCTGCTGGGCCACGTGCGAGATGGCCTCCACGGCCTGATCCACGCCCTGGCCGCTCATGTTCGTGCCTTCCTGGATTCCGGCGATGGAGTCCGCCACTTCGCGGGTGGCGGCCATGGTCTTCTCGGCGAGCTTTCGCACCTCGTCGGCCACCACGGCGAACCCCCGGCCTGCGTCACCGGCCCGGGCCGCCTCGATGGCCGCATTCAGGGCCAGCAGGTTGGTCTGGTCCGCGATGTCGGAAATGACCGTCATGATCCTGCCGATGCCCTCGGCCCTTGCGGAGAGGTCCGTCATGTTGGATTTGAGAGAGGTGGCCTTGACCTGCACCGCACCTATGGAGTCCACCACCGTGCTGATGACCTCGGCCCCCTCCTGAGCGCGCGCACGGGCGTCCTCGGCTGTGGAGGCTGCGTCCCCGGCTCCTCTGGCGACCAACTGCGTGGTGCCGTCCATGCGTTCCATGGTCTCCACCGCGCCGGCCAGCCGTTCCCGCTGCACCTTCGCGTCACGGAAGGCCTTGTCCACCTGCCTGTCCAGGGTTTGCAGGGCGCCCAGGACCTGTTCCACGATGGAGGCCAGAAGCCCCGCAGCCTCCAGCATGCCGCTTCGCCGCGCGGCCTCGGCGTTATCCTGGGCCATTTTCGCCTCGCAACTCGCCTTTTCCGCCAGCAGCGCCTGTTCGGCGGCCTCGGCGGACTTGCTCTCGGCCTGGCGGATCTCCTGCTTGAGCTTTTCCACCATGGCTTCCAGGCTGCGTTTCAGCTGGTCGAGTTCCGCGATGAAGTTCCCCTCGGCCTTCACGTCCAGGTTTCCGGCGGACACCTCGCCCGCGTAGCGCACCAGAACCGAGAGCGGGTCACGAATTTTTTTGGTGATGAGCCAGCCCACCACCGCCGCCACCAGCACGGACAGCACCAATGCCCCCAGGGCTGAGCGTTGCCCGGTTCTGGCCGCCTCCTTCGCGTCCTTCTCGTCTTCGGCTATCAGCTGGTCGTTGCGCGCGATAATTCGTTGCAACACGGCCAGCAGGGCTTCACCCTGCTTCTGCACGTCCACGGCGGCAAGAGCCAGCACCTCCATGCCCAGCAGGATGTCGGACGTGTCCTTGCTCCATTCGTCCAGCGTCGTCTCGAGTTTGCCCGCAATGGCCAGGAAGCTCTGTTCCTCTTTCAGGAACTGTTGCCACAGGTCGTCCGGCTTCGCAGGATCGCGCAGGGATCCCAGCCGGGCCACGGACTGTTTGAGGGCCTCAATGTTCTCGGCGTAGAGCCTGCGCTGGGCCGAACGGAATTCGGGCGTGATGGCCGGAATCAGCTGGGAGCGGAGCGCGCCGATAATCTCTCGTACGGAAAACCGCACATCCTTAAGCGACGCCAGGGACTTCATGTTCACATCGGTCATGTTGCCCAGTTCCTGCCCAAGCCGGGAGGAATTGGAATACCCGATGAACCATATGAACACGGACAAGGCGATGATCACTGAATATCCCGCGTATATTCGCAGGCTGATGGAGAACTGAGGCATGTCTTCCCCCCGTTGGGTCGATAATGACGGGACGAACCTCTCCACGGGGACGGACGAAGAGGCGGGCTGACATGACTACTTGCTGTACACGCCGCACCCGAACAGCATGCCGTCGACCGCTTCCATGTACATGCTCTTGTTCTCAATCTGCTTGCTTACAGGATTCACGAACTTGTAGTCCTGCCAGAAGGAAGACTTGGTCTTGCCCAGTTCCACGCGCTCCTTCACGAAGAATTTGCCGTCGGGGTCGCGAAGCTCCATCAAATTTTTGCCGATTTGCTTTGCGTTTGCCCCATGGGCCAGACAATTGCCGTCCATGTCGTAGACCACAACGTAGAGGTCGCGGTCCACAAAAGGCCCCTTTGGATCGTTGATGTCGGCGAAAGTCTTGTCCTTGCCCGCGCTCTTGTACTGGGCCACGGCCTTCTTCACCAGGGCCACGGCCTCGTCCTTGGTGCCGTTCTGCTGGGCCAGGGCGATACACGCGAACATGAACACGGCGACACACGCTGCGACGGCTTTCTTCATGACTCTCCTCCCGGGTTGATTCCGCGATGGGACCGATACGAACAGGCACTTTTCCACTTCAGCAAAACACCTTTTTTCCCGTCCCGAGTCAAGGGAGACAGACGAAAAAAGCCCCGGCCGATTTGGCCGGGGCTTGTGAGAACGCGCAGTGACGCAATCAGCAGACCAGAACGTGTCCCGGCCCGAGGGCTATCCTGTCTGTCAACACAATCCTCACATCGACGTTCAAGGCCGTGAGCCACCTGAAGAGCCTGTCCGTGGAAACGAGGTCAATTCTTCCGCGAAAGACCTTGGAAAGAGTCGCCTGATCGGTGCCGCACAGCACCGCCGCAGCTTTCTGGGTCAGTCCACGGGATTTGAGCAATTGCTTAAGGCGCATGAGCAACTCCGCCTTGTACAGGAGTTCGTCGGATTCAGGCAGCCCTAGATCCGCGAAGACGTTTCCCGAACCAATTTCGATATGATCGTTCATGACAACCTCACTCAGGCTTATCGTTCTCTACTGCCTGACGATACCGGGAGACTATCTTCTCGACATCCTCCCGAGGGATGCCGATGCCGTGTTTGGACTTCTTGTGAAAAACGTGAAGCACGTACACGCCTTTCTTCAATTTGGCCACGTATACACTTCGGTACGTTTCCTTGTCGTGGTCCATGACAATTTCATGAATGCCGGTGATCCCCTTGCCGAGCCCCTTAAGTGGTTTGGCGCAATCAGGTTTTCCGCCCTGCTGGACCTCGAAAAGGGCAACACCTGTCTCGATGCGTACCTGGGGCGGCAGCCCACGGAGGATATGCAGGGCATCGCCCAGCCAAAAAAGGCTTTTCGTCATGTTTCTTCCTCGTTGTCATGGTCGTTCTCTTATGGCTGCCGCCAGTTTGTTCACAACTCAATTATGGCAGATCTGCCCATTCGTCAACCACGGGCAAAATGAAAACGGCCTGGGCGCAAAAGTTCGCCCAGGCCGTCCGCATTGAGTATCCGCGCCGGAACGGAGTCCCCTACTCCACCCCCATGCCGGGGTGGTGCGCCGCCGCGTCCATGTCCATGGTGTGGCAGGCCTTGCAGTTCTTCGCGCCGCCGATGGTGCGCGCCAGCTTCTGGTATTGCAGGGGCTGGAGGTTGTCGCGGTCCTTCCCGTAGGGGTTGCGGGCCGGATAGAGCGCATGGACCGAGCCGTGACAGCTGGCGCAGGTCATGGCGTCCAGGTCGTCGCGCTTGGCCTTGAACAGGTCCTTGGCTCCGCTGGTCCAGGTTCCGTAGGCCTGGGCCTGCTCAGGGGACTTGTAGCCCACGTGGCAGGTGACGCACTTGGGCTGGTTCACCCAGGGCGCGCGCGGCGATGGGTCGGATTCACGGGGCTTTATCAGCGCGATGAGCGGATCGGCGGCCTTCACGCCCTGTTCCTTCTCCCTGGTCAAAAGCCCCAGGGCGTGATCCTCCAGGGGACCGTGGCAGTTGGTGCAGTCCAGGCCTGCGGCGGCGTGGGGATCGCGCAGGGCGCGGGTCGCGCCCTTGGGGTCAGTTGGGTGGCACATGTCGCAGGCGTCGGCCCCGCGTCCGGCCAGATAGACCGCGTGCAGTCCGTGCACCGAGGCAGACAGGTTCAGGGAGCGGTTGCCCCCGGTGGCGAAGTCATCATGGCAGGAACGGCAGTCCACCTGCCCGGCCTTCTTGGAGAGGTCCGTCAGGCTCAGGCGGTCGTGCCCCTTGAGCACGTCCTTGGCCGTTGCCGGAGCGATGCCCGCCACGCCGTGCGTCCAGGTTCCGCCGTGGCAATTCTTGCACCCGAGCTCCGAGGACACGGGCAGCACCAGCGTGGTCTCGGCTAGAATCTTCCCGGAAGCGTCCGTGGCCTGGATCACGGCCAGAGGATACGGCTGGAAGCCGTCCTTGCCCTTGACATTCTCCTTATCTGGCGCCGGATACGGCGAGACGTTTATGCCCTCGGCCCGGAAGGCGTTCCCGACAGCCTTGAAGCTGCCTGCGGCTTGGCCTTCCACGGCGTAGGTCAGGGTGACTCCCTCGGTGGTAAGCGCCGGGACGCCGTCGCGTTTCAGCAGGTGCGCGGTGATGGCCTGCGCTCCGATGTTCAGGGTCCACTGGCCGTTGTCGTAGAGCATGTTGATGCCCTTGTCGGCCACGGCGGTCAGCAGATAGGGCGCGGACTCGTCGAAAGCCGGGACCGGGGTCTCGGTCTGTGGGAGCCCCTGGGCCAGGGCGGGCTTTACGCCGTTAAGCCCCTCGGTCAGGTAGGCGGCCAGGGCCTTCTTCTCGTCCGGCGTGCCGAAGAACGGAGGCATGTATTTGCCTATCTTGCCAAGCCCCGTGAGCAGGGACTCCATGCCCGAGGCCGTGTACTTGGCCGAGCGCGGCAGGATGTCCAGCATGGGTCCGCCCTGGCTGTGGCAACTGGAACATTGCAGGAAGAACAGTTCGCGCCCGGCGTCCAGGCGGTTTTCGGCGGTGACGGCCTTGTTGCGGCTCCACTTGGCCGAAGCCAGCACGCCCGCCGTGTTCAGCTTCCCGGCCCCGGCAACGGCGATGCCGTTGGAGTAGATGTGTCCGGTGATGAGATACGGCCTGCGGGCCGCCTCGCGCATGTACTCGAAGGAGCCGATGAACAGAAACGACGCGGCCAGGGTCAGCGCGGCCACCGCGCGGGCGGCCTTTCGCGGCAGTCCTCCGGCCAGCAGCACGCCTCCGGCCAGCACAGTGGGAGCCACCCACCAGAACACGCGCATCCCGGCGGCCACCTCGGGGGAGCGCCCCAGCGCCAAAGCCTGCTGCTCCGGCGACAAAACGGAGATGTGCCACCAGCCCGACGCCACCAGCACCGGGATGGGCAGCACGGCCCACAGGGCGCAGAAGCGCGACAGGCTCTTGCGGTGCTTCTCGTCCTCCACGCGCTGGGCGGTCATCAGGCCGAACACACCGGCCAACAGCGCCGCGATGGCCGTGCGGAACACCAGGCCGGGCCAGAACGTCGGGTTGAAGAAGCCGTCCCAGAAGCGATGCGTCGTGAGCCAGTCTCCAGGCGTGAGCATGAAGGAGATGAATCCCTGCACCATGGCCAGCGAGCCCCAGGCGAAGGCGGCGTACATCCAGGCCAGGATCAGGCGGCGCGTGGAGCGCTCGGACTCGAAGGAGCGCATGTAGGTGATGAGGGTGACGATCTCCGCCAGGAAGAAGGTCCACTCCGTGGCCCAGCCCAGTACGAAGGAGTGTATCAGCGTGGCCGTGGCCCCCGGTGCTCCGATGGAGATGGAGAACCAGATGCCCACGCCCGTAAGCCCGCCAACCACCATGGTGAACACCAGGAAGAACTTGGCGTAGCGGCGCAGGTAATCCTTCATGACCCCAAGGCCCAGGCGCTGCACCCGGGTCTCCATGACGGCGATGAACATGCCGCCGCCCACGGCGAAGTGGGCGATGAACACGTGGATGGTGGCCACCAGGGCGATCAGCAGGCCGCCGCCCCAGAAGCCCCATTGCAGTACGGGATAGTCCATGGATCAGGCTCCCTTCACGCCGGAGGCGGGCGCGTCCTTGACGGGGTGTTTCGCGGCCCACCAGACCACTGCCAGGCTCACGGCGAAGCAGCCGAAGAACATGGCCACGGTGCTCGGTTCCGGTATCACGGGAAGCGACGCGGGATCGAAATACGGCTCCAGGTAGAACTGCCTCAGCACGCCGCGCATGGCGATCATCACGGCGATGGTGGCCACGCCGCAGGCGGCCGCAGGCATGAGCCGCCTCATGAAGGCAAACGCAGCAGCGGCTCCGGCCCCGGCGATTCCCGCCAGCAGAAGCCCGGTGGCCAAGGGGTCGCCCCCCATGAACCCGAGCATCACGGGCCTTGGCAAGGCCATCAGCCACCACACGCCGCCCAGGAACTGGGCCAGGGTGGCCCAGCCGAACCAGGCCAGCCCCTGGGCCACGAGTTCCTCGCCGTGGGGGTCGTGGTGGCGGGTGCGCCTGCGCCCGACCATGGCCAGGGCCAAGCCGCCGATGGCCAGGGACGCGGTGACGAAGTGCAGCCAGCGCGGCAGGAGCGTCGCGTCGCTCCAGGCCGTCATAGTGCCCGAAGGGTTGTTGAAATATCCGGCCCACATGTCCGGGCGCACCAGCAGCACGGCGTTGTGGCTCTGCACAAGGCTTGCGTAGAGCATGAGCACGCTCATCACCCCCCAGACCAGCGTGCCGCGCTCGTTCCCCGCGTGCAGGGCGTACTTCTGGCGGTAGGCCAGCCCGTAGGCCCCCATCACCGCCAGCACCACCCCGAACCAGTACACGCCCATGAGCGTGGAGCTGACGTACAGGAACTGCCCGTAGAGCACCTGCACGAACAGCAGCGGCGCGACGCCGATGTTCACGGTGAGCGCGGTGAGGTTGGGGATCATGCCCGCCTGCTGTCCCAGGGCCGGAGTGGCCTGGGGAGATCTGAGCGACCGGACGAACCCCAGGAGCGTCAGCCCCAGCATGGTGTTCATGAAGAGGATGTGGACGAAGAACGTCAGGTCCAAAAGACATCGAAACAGCCACGGCGCGGCGGGGATGGCCTCTGCCGCCGGGATCATCGCACTCGGTTCCATCAGGTGTCCTCATGGGGCGGTAAAAGAATGCACAGGCGCAAAACGCCTGGTTCATACCGATGAAAACCCACCGCAGCGAAACACCCCACGGGGCAGACGGCCCGAAGACGGACGCCTCCCCGCCGCGCCCTTCCGGCGCTGCCCGGGCCGGACCGGCGCATGAGGGTATGCGAGTGGTCAACACTGCCCCTATCACCTTTTCAAGCCCTGGAAAATAGTCTATCAACGGTCGTCTTTGCATCACATCCCAAAACATCCCGGCGCATGTCCCGCGCCTGGAGTAGCCATGGCCCTTCTTCTCTTCGACATCGGCAATACCAACATAAAAATCGGCCTCTACCGGGGCGAGTCCGGCCTGTCGTCCTACGTGCTTCCCACGCCGCGCTCCAGCACGGCGGACCAGTTGGGCCTGGACCTGGCCGCGCTGCTGGCCCGCGAGGGCCTGGACCCCGAGCGCCTGGACGCCATCCTGGCGGTCAGCGTGGTGCCGCCCGTGAACCCCATGCTGCGCCAGGCCTGCCACCGTTTTTTGGGGCGCGTGCCCCGATTTGTGCCGGAAGATGTTCCCGTGCCGCTGGAAAACCGTTACGAACGTCCAGAACAGGTGGGGGCGGACCGGCTGGTGGCCGCCTACGCGGCGCGCCGCTGCGCCAGCTCCCACTGCGTGGTGAGCGTGGACTTCGGCACGGCCACCACCTTCGACGTGGTGCGCGGCTCCAGCTACCTGGGAGGGCTGATCTGTCCGGGCGTGCTCTCCTCGGCCAGGGCCTTGGCCCAGGACACGGCCAAGCTGCCCCAGATTGATCTTGAGCCGCAGTCCTTGAAGCTGTCCATCGGACGCTCCACGGTTGAGAGCCTGAACCAGGGCTTGCTGTTCGGATTCGCCTCCATGGTGGAGGGCATCCTGGACCGCCTGGAGGATCACATGGGCGAGCCGGTCACGGTGGTGGCCACCGGAGGCTTTGCCCAGCAATTGGCACGCGTTTGTCCGGCAATCGCCAACGTAAGGCCCGAACTTCTTCTCGACGGCCTGCGTCTTGTGTATGAGGAAGCGGCGGCGAACGAAAAGCGCCGCTCACTATAATCAGTCAACGACCATCCCCAAGGAGAAATCATTATGAGCACCATCGCTGCTGTCTGGGCCAGGGAAATTCTGGATTCGCGCGGCAACCCCACCATCGAGGTGGAAGTCACCCTGGAATCGGGTGCGGTGGGCCGTGCCGCCGTTCCTTCCGGAGCTTCCACCGGCACCCGCGAGGCGCTCGAGCTGCGCGACGGTGAAGACGACCGCTTCGGCGGCAAGGGCGTCACCCGCGCTGTCGAGAACGTTCAGGGCGAGATCGCCGAGGCCGTGGTGGGCATGGAAGCCCTGCGCCAGACCGCGCTGGACAACCTGCTCATCGAGCTGGACGGCACCGAGAACAAGGGCCGCCTGGGCGCCAACGCCATCCTGGGCGTGTCCCTGGCCACCGCCCGCGCCGCCGCCAACTTCCTGGGCATGCCCCTGTACAACTACCTGGGCGGCGTGAACGCCAAGGTGCTGCCCGTGCCGCTCATGAACATCATCAACGGCGGCGCGCACGCCCCCAACAACCTGGACATCCAGGAGTTCATGATCGTGCCCATCGGCGCGGACACCTTCGCCGACGCCCTGCGCATGGGCGCGGAGACCTTCCACGCCCTGAAGAAGATCCTGGCCGCCGACGGCCACGTGACCTCCGTGGGCGACGAAGGCGGCTTCGCCCCCAACCTGAAGTCCCACGACGAGGCCTTCGAGTACATCATCAAGGCCATCGAGGCCGCCGGATACAAGCCCGGCCCCGAGATCGCCCTGGCCATCGACGCCGCCGCCTCGGAGTTCTACGCCGACGGCAAGTACACCTTCACCGGCGAAAACCGCACCTTCACCTCCTCGGAGCTGGTGGCCTACTACACCGAGCTGACCAAGAAGTACCCCCTGATCTCCATTGAGGACGGTCTGGCCGAGGGCGACTGGGAAGGCTGGAAGGAACTCACCGACGAGCTGGGCGACACCATCCAGCTGGTGGGCGACGACGTGTTCGTCACCAACCCCGACATCCTGGCCGACGGCATCAACGAAGGCATCGCCAACTCCATCCTGATCAAGCTGAACCAGATCGGCACCGTCACCGAGACCCTGGACTGCATCGAGATGGCCAAGCAGGCCGCCTACACCACGGTGATCTCCCACCGCTCGGGCGAGACCGAGGACTCCTTCATCGCCGACCTGGCCGTGGCCGTGAACTCCGGCCAGATCAAGACCGGTTCGCTGTGCCGCTCCGACCGTCTGGCCAAGTACAACCAGCTCCTGCGCATCGAAGAGGAACTGGAAGACGAGGCCCTGTACTTCGGACCGGTCATGGCCGCCCAGTGGTTCGACGTGGAGTAACACCCGCCCGGCCCTGTTGCGCCGCGTAACGCGTCCGCAACGCTTCGTGCGTACCCTGGGGGAGCTTCGGCTCCCCCTTTTCTTTGGAAGCACGGCACGAAAGAGTTCACCAACGCATTTCAAAATTATACTTGATAGTTGGCTGGCGCGCTGGCATCATAATTTGTCTTAGTTCCTATCACCGCTGGCATCTTCCCTTGCTGCACGTTCACACTGGAGATGAACGCGGCCAGAGCCAACTTATCACTTCCGAGAGGTGTTTCGGATGACCTTCCGGTACCGGTACCTGTTGAAACTGGGACTCATCGTTTCACTTTTCTGCCTTGCCGGGTTCTTCTATTTCAAAGCCAACGCCTCCTACAGCTGGCACTTCATCTGGGATATGGACCTGGCCACGGTCCTTGATGCAATCGTGATCCAAAGCGGGTACCACCCCGACCACGTAAACCACTCCGGGTTCGGGATGTACCTCCTGCTGAACTGCCTGATAGGCCTGTTTAACAGCGCAGGAGTTCTCTCCGCCGTGAGCCTCGAGGGCCTCTCCCAGTCTCTAAATCCGCTGTCCTGCGTGGCGGAACTGACCGATTTCATCCGGATGGTCTCCCCTGCGGTTTGCTTGGCAAGCGTCATGCTCCTCAGCGCTTTCTTCTTCCTCTCGTTCAGGGCCAGCCTCATGATGACCGCTCTCGCCCTTCTGGCGCTGAGCACGCAGCATTCCTTCATATACCATTCCACGATGAATCGGACGGAGTTGTTCAGCATCCTCTATTGGGCGCTGGGACTTTTCTCCATGGCCAGCTCATACAGTTTCTCTTCGCCGCGCTCCCGCACCGTCTGGATCCTGATTGCGGGCTGTTGCATGGGTCTGGCTATCCTGACCAAGCTGCAGTCCTTCATCTACGTGCTCATGGCCCCAGCGATGGTCATGCTGGTGCGGCGTCTTCTGTGCAGGCCAGTTCTGCCCTTCACGCTGTCCCCGTCCCGCGAGGGGCTGGGAAGACTTGCGGCGCTTGGCGTCTTCAACCTGATCTTCTTCGCGGGCACACTCGCTCTCGCGCGCTTTCAGGAACTGCCTCCCGGAGTCTGGAGCTTCACCGAGAAGTACGGCCTCACCTCTTTCGGACTGTTGCTCCTCCTGATCTTCATCGCCAGCCCGATCGTACTCTGGTGGGCCAGAATCAGAACCCGCCACGACTCGCTCCCTACAGGACTGGCCCGCTGGACATGCATCATGGAAACCGGCTTTCTGGCCGCATATCTGCTCCATTTTGCCGTGCTGACTTCCGTCATTGCAGGATGGCAGTATCTGCTCGCGGACCTGAAGATGACCTTCTTCCGCGCACCCCTGTACACCCCACTATCCCTGGCGGAATATTGGAGCCAGCTGTCCAGGATCGCCCTCTACGCCCCGTCCACCCTGGCACTGCACCTCCTGGCGCTTGCGTCACTTTTGTATTTCGGACGTGCGCGCCTGCCCAAGGCAGCACAGCTGCTGTGCCCCGTCGTCACGTTTGCAGCCCTGGCCTGCGCGGTGCTCAGCTCCCGCCCAATCCTGCGCGACATGCTCTGGTTCGAAACCGTCATCAATGTGCTGACGATCCTGTACTGCCTCACGCTTTCTCATCTCCGCGCACCCGGAGCACGGACCCTGCCTGCCATTATTCTCGTCTGCGTGGCCATCGGGAACCTGTTCATGGCCAAGGAGACCGGAGCACGGCTCGACGCCAGATACCACAAATACGGCTGGACCCCATACATGTGGCAGCAGTTCGTTTTCTTCGGCGCCCAGCAGAAGTACAAGGCGCTGGTGTGGGAACGTTATGGACTTACTGAGGAAACGGCGAAGAACACCGCCGGTCCCGGCCTTATCCAGGCCATGCGACACGGTGAGGTCCGCCGCGTGGCCGAGTTTGTTTTTCCGGGCAGTTTCGTTACGCTGCGCCACGTCGGCGTGGCCTACCCAGGATATCCCGCCCTGGCAGGAGACACATCCCTGAGGATTTCCCGGATGGACCCGCCCCTCAAAGGGGGGATGCTCGTTGATCCAATGTCCGGCGTCCAGCGTCTGAACGGATTCCTGCCCATCCCCCCAAAGGGAGAAGTGACGGCAGAATGGCCTCTTTCACCCTACGACAAGGACATGTCCGCTCTAACCGTGCTTCCCCGTGCGGACCTGACGGTCTGGCTGGTGGCCGAACCACAGACTCTCGACCAGGTGCTCGGGCCTGATTCCACCCAACAGCACCCTGTTGTGGAGTTGACGGACGGCGACAGGCGCCTGGAACTGAACGCAAGGCGCATAACACAATTCAGCAAGCTTCCCGTTGCCGCTTTGGGCAAACGGGTATTTTTCGTCATCACTTCACAATTCGCTTTTTAACAACTCTTTCAAAACGAGTGACACCAGAGTGGCATCAACACTTCCCGAAAATATCGTCTGGGGCCCCGCAGCCATCGAGAAAAGCCGTCATGACCGACGCAAGCTCCTCGAGGACAACGCTTGCCGCCGCGAGAAATGGATCTCGGATAACAAATATTATTACGACTACATTTCGCGCCTCATCAAGCACATCATCGTTCCTGGACGATCCGTACTGAACTATCGGTGTGAAACGGGGTTCTTCCTCAACGCCGTGTCGCCTTCCAAGGGAGTAGGAGTGGAGATCAGCCCGGCCATGGTGGACATCGCCAGACAACACTATCCTGGCCTGGATTTCGTATGCGGCGACCCCCAGGATCATCCCGTCCAGGATCCCTTCGACTATGTTTTGCTGAACAACATCTCAGATACCCCGGACGTCCTCCAGGTGCTGAAGAACGCCCGCGAACAGTGCCATTCGCAATCCAGACTGGTGCTGTATACCTACAACTACCTGTGGCAGCCGGTGCTGGAGTGGGCCTCCCGCAAGGGACTGCGCATGCCCACGCTGGAGCCGAACTGGCTCTCCGTGGACGACCTGCGGTGCTTTCTGGGATTGGCCGGGTTCGAGTTGCTGAAAACCTACCGAGTGGTCCTGGCCCCCAAAAAGATTCCGTTCCTGAGCACCCTGGCCAATCGCTATCTGGCGCGGGTTCCCCTATTGTCGCGGCTGTGCATGTCGGTGGTTCTGGTGGCGCGGCCCATTCCCAAACCCGTAGCTCCGTCCGAGGTCACCGTCTCGGTGGTCATTCCCTGCAAGAACGAGCAGGCCAACGTCGCGAGCGCGGTGGAACGAATCCCCCACATGGGCAAGCACACGGAGATCGTGTTCTGCGACGACAAGTCCACTGACGGCACGGGCGAGGAGGTCCTGCGGGTAAGCGCTCTGCACCCTGAAAAGGACATCCGCCTGATTCCTGGCCCAGGAATCTGCAAGGCACAGAATGTCTGGACTGGCTTTCGCGCTGCAAAAGGCGACGTCCTGATGATTCTTGATGGCGATCTCGCCGTCATGCCCGAGGAACTTCCCGGCTTCCTGAACGCGTTGACCGAGGGCCACGGTGAATTCATCAACGGCAGCCGCATGATCTACCCCATGCAGGGCCAAGCCATGAAGTACGCAAACTTCTTTGGCAACAAGGTCTTCAGCATGATGTTCACCCTTCTTTTCGGGCACTACATCAAAGACACGCTCTGCGGAACCAAAGTCCTCTGGCGCAAGGATTTCGAGCGCATTGAGGCCTTCATCGGCACGTGGGGCATTGAGGACCTGTGGGGCGACTTCGACCTGCTCTTCGGGGCCAGCCGCTTACACCTGAAGGTACACGATCTGCCCGTGCACTATCAGGACAGGATATACGGCTCCACAAAAATGAAACGTGTATTCTGGAACGGCTACCGCATGTTGCGCATGTGGTGGGCGGCCTGGAAGACGTTGCGTCAGAGCTATTATTAGTCGTGCCTTGATGTGGAGACCGCATGCTGCGACAGTTCCTAACCCTCCCCCAGGCCAGGGGGGTCGATCTCGACTCCCCAGACACCACCGTCTTGCGACGCGCGATCATCCGGGAAAAGCCGTTCCTTGAACGCCTCTACCGGGAATGGTACACCACACTTCGAGGTGCAGTTCCCGGCGGTCCGGGGGCGGTGCTCGAACTGGGGTCCGGGGCGGGCTTCTTCAAAGAGCACTGCCCTGAATGCATCACTTCCGAAGTGTTCTTCGTGCCACATGTGGATATCGTCTGCGACGGGTGCAGGCTGCCTTTCCCGGATGCCTCGCTCAAGTGCGTGGTGATGACCGACGTATTCCACCACATTCCCAGGATCCGGGATTTCCTCGCCGAGGCCGACCGCTGCATCGCGCCAGGCGGCACCATTGCCATGATTGAACCCTGGGTAACTCCGTGGTCGCGGTTCGTCTGGGGGCGGTTACACCACGAACCGTTCCTTCCCGACGCCACCGACTGGCACTTCCAAGAGCACGGCCCTCTCTCCGGGGCCAACGGAGCACTCCCTTGGATGGTGCTATCGAGGGATGTGCAACAATTCCGGGGGATTCTTCCTAACTGGAACATCGACACGCTTCGCCCTATGATGCCTCTACGTTACCTGCTGTCAGGCGGGGTCTCGCTACGTTGTCTTGTCCCTCAATGGAGCCACAGTATTTGGAGCCTTATTGAGTCCTGCCTATCTCCTGTCATGAAACATACGGCTCTCTTCGCGCACATTGTCTTGCGCAAACAGTCTGATCGTGTTGATCCACTTTGATTCCCCTGCTATTATTCTCAATTGAATGGCTCATAAAATCCCTGCAAGCCGCCCTTCGCTCTTTCGCTGGACAATTTCGCCGCCATCCTGAATATATGGAAGAAATTATACGACGAGAACTTTCATCAAGGAGGAGTATCCATGCCCAAGGAGAACATCCGTAAAGTTCTGGGAGTAACTGCGGCTGTGTTTGCCAGGATGGGGCAGCTTTCCCCGGAGGAGGCGCTTGAGATGAGCGGCCTGGACAAGCAGGCCTTCGACGAAGCCATGCACAAGGCCCGGATGGCCGAAGACGAGTTGAAGGCCGCCAAGAAAGAGCCCAGCTTCTACGACATCGTCTCCAAGGCCGCCGACGAGTACATGAGCGCAGTCAAGAAATAGGGCCGCAGCAATCAACACGCTTGCGAGGGAACGTCCACTGCGGACGACGACGTGCGCCCCCGGCCCCCACGGTTTATCGGGGGCGCACCCTTGATACAGCACAGAAAGGGTCCCATGAATCTTTTCAAAAGCCTCGCCGGACTGTCCGAACAGCACAAGCCGCGCTTCATGGCCTTGGAGATCTGGAAGTATATCGGGCCGGGGCTCCTGGTTACGGTGGGCTTCATCGACCCGGGCAACTGGGCGGCCAACGTGGCCGCAGGGGCCGGGTTCGGCTACAAGCTGTTGTGGATGGTCACGCTGTCCACGGTGATGCTCATCGTGTTGCAGCACAACGCCGCCCACCTGGGCATCGCCACGGGCTTGTGCCTCTCCGAGGGCGCGGCGCACCACCTGCCGGTCCCGGCGGCGCGGTTCGTGCTGGGCACCGCCGTGCTGGCCTCGATCTCCACCGCCCTGGCCGAGCTCCTGGGCGGAGCCATCGCCCTGCGCATGCTGTTCGGCGTGCCGCTATGGCTGGGGGCGCTGCTCACGCTGTGCGTGGTACTCTGGATGCTGTTCGCCAACACCTACCGGCGGCTTGAGAAGTACATCATCGGGTTCGTGTCGCTCATCGGCATATCCTTCGTGTTCGAGCTGTCCATGGTCCACATCGACTGGGGACAGGCCGCGCGCGGCTGGGTGGTCCCGGCCTTCCCGGACGGCTCCATCCCCATCATCATGAGCGTTTTGGGCGCTGTGGTCATGCCCCACAACCTGTTTTTGCACTCGGAGATCATCCAGAGCCGCCAGTGGAACCTGGACAACGACGACATCATCCACCACCAGCTCAAGTACGAGTTCACGGATACGCTGGTGTCCATGCTGGTGGGCTGGGCCATTAACTCTTCCATGATCCTGCTGGCAGCAGCGGCCTTCTATTCAGGCGGGGTGCAGGTGTCGGAGCTGGAGCAGGCCCAGAACATGCTGACCCCGCTGGTGGGCAGCGCGGCGGCCGTGGTCTTCGCCCTGGCGCTGCTGTTCGCGGGCGTGGCCTCCTCGGTGACGGCGGGCATGGCCGGAGGAGCCATCTTCGCGGGCATCTTCAAGGAACCCTACAACATGGGCGACATCCACACCCGCGTGGGCGTGGGCCTCACCCTGATTGTGGCCTATCTCATCATCCTGGTGATCCCCGACGCCTTCCAAGGGCTCATCGTCTCCCAGATCGTGCTGTCCATCCAGCTGCCTTTCACCATCCTGCTGCAACTGTACCTGACGTCGTCCAAAAAGGTGATGGGCAAGTGGGTCAACAAGCGCTCCACTACGATTATCCTGTCTGTGATCGCCGCCGTGGTCATCGGGCTGAACGTGCTGCTGCTGTGGGACACCCTGGGGGGATAGGGACAAAACAGCCGCTTGCATTTCCCCGCCAAAGCCTTATTTGCCCCTTTCGCAGCACTTCCCTGGAGCACCGATGAGCGACACACGAGTCATCCGCATTGAAGGCGCACGCCAGCACAACCTCAAGAACCTCACCCTGGACATCCCTCGCGACCAGCTGGTGGTTGTCTGCGGACCTTCGGGTTCGGGCAAGTCCACCCTGGCCTTCGACATAGTCTACGCCGAGGGGCAGCGCCGCTACGTGGAGTCGCTCTCGGCCTACGCGCGCCAGTTCCTGCCCCAGATGGACAAGCCCCAAGTGGACAAGATCGAAGGGCTGTCCCCGGCCATATCGCTGGAGCAGCAGTCCGCCACCAGAAACCCGCGCTCCACCGTGGGCACGGTCACGGAAATCTACGACTTTCTGCGCGTGTTCTACGCCCGCCTGGGCAAACCCCACTGCCCCCAGTGCGGCCAGCCCATCGCCGCCCAGACCACCGACCAGATCGTGGACGACATCCTGGCCCTGCCCGAGGGGACCAAGTTCCTGGTGCTGGCTCCGCTGGTGGAACACCAGAAGGGCACCCAGGCCGAGAAGCTGAAAAAGCTCAAGTCCCAGGGCTTCGCCCGCGTGCGCGTGAACGGCGAGGTGCTCTCCCTGGAGCCCCTGCCGGAGCTGGACAAGAACAAGCGCCACACCGTGGAACTGGTGGTGGACCGCCTGGTTGCCAAGCCCGACATGCGCACCCGGTTGGCCGACTCCGTGGAGCTGTCCCTGGCCCAGGGGTCGGAGCGCATCATCATCCACGACGTGGACCGCAAGCAGGACCGCACCTTCTCCACCACCTCGGTGTGCAACGCCTGCAAGGTGAGCGTCCCGCCGCCAACGCCCCAGCTCTTCTCGTTCAACAGCCCCCAGGGGGCCTGCCCCACCTGCGCGGGCATCGGCAGCGTGGAGTACTACGAGCCGGACCTGCTGGCCCCCAACAAGGGCCAGTCACTCTCGCAGGGGGCCATCCTGCCCTGGAAGAACGAGCGCGTGTTCGCCCGCTTCCGCGACCAGCTCTCGGGCCTGGGCAAGCGCCACGGGTTCTCGCTCACCACGCCCTTGAAGGAATTTTCGCCGCAAGCCTGGCAGGCCCTGTTCCACGGCGACGCGGACCTGGGCTGGAAGGGTGTGCTGGACATGATGGAGATGGGCCAGGCCATGGGCTCCATCTGGCGCGACGAACTCTCGCGCTTTCGCCAGAGCCGCCCCTGCCCGGTGTGCAACGGAGCGCGCCTGCGCCCGGAGTCGCTGGCCGTGCGCGTGGACGACCTGAACATTTTCCAGTTCTGCTCGCTGCCCATCGAGCGCTCGCTCAAGTGGCTGTCGGAGCGCAGCTTCGACGGAGCCCGCGCGGTGATCGCCGCGCCCCTCACCAAGGAGCTGAACCACCGGCTGAGCTTCCTGGTGAACGTGGGCCTTGATTACCTGAGCCTGGGGCGCAACATGGGCACGCTTTCGGGCGGCGAGGCCCAGCGCATCAGGCTTGCCGGGCAACTCGGGTCCGGCCTCGTAGGCGTGACCTACGTGCTGGACGAGCCCAGCATAGGCCTGCACCCGCGCGACAACGAGCGCCTGCTGGGAACGCTTCGCATGCTGCAGAAGCGCGGCAACACCGTGCTGGTGGTGGAGCACGACGAGGCCACCATCGAAAGCGCGGACCACGTCATCGAGCTTGGCCCCGGTTCCGGCGTTCTGGGCGGCGAGATCGTCTACCAGGGCGACGTGAAGCATCTTCTGGAATCCGACACGCTCACCGGCAAGTACCTGCGCGGCGACCTGTCCATCGAGCGGCCCGAAAAGCGCCGCGAGCCCACCGGTTTCCTGAGCCTCCGGGGCGCGCGCACCAACAACCTGAAGGGTCTGGACGTGGACATCCCCCTGGGCTGCCTGACCTGCGTCACCGGCCCGTCGGGTTCCGGCAAGAGTTCCCTGGTGGTGGACACGCTCTACAAGCACCTAGCGCTGTCGCAGGGCATCAAGGTGGACCTTCCCGGCGTGGTGGACGGCTTCTCCGGGGCGGAGCGCATCGAGAAGATCATCTCCATCGACCAGACCCCCATCGGGCGCACCCCGCGCTCCAACCCGGCCACCTACACCAAGATCTTCGACGAGATCAGGAACATCTACGCCTCGTCGGCGGACGCCAAGAAGCGCGGCTACAAGCCGGGTCGCTTCAGCTTCAACGTGCGCGGCGGGCGCTGCGAGGCCTGCCAGGGTGACGGCGTGATCACCGTGGAGATGCACTTCCTGCCGGACATCCACGTCACCTGCGAGGTGTGCAACGGCAGGCGCTACAACCGCGAGACGCTGGAGGTGCGCTACAAGGGCCTGAACATCGCCGAAGTGCTGGACCTGCCCGTGTCGGACGCGCGCAAGCTGTTCGAGAACTATCCCCCGCTTGCCCGGCGTCTGGAGATTCTGGAGCAGGTGGGCCTGGAGTACGTGCGCTTGGGCCAGCCCGCCACCACGCTCTCCGGCGGCGAGGCGCAGCGCATTAAAATCTCGCGCGAGCTCGGCAAAAGAAGCCTGCCCGGCACGCTCTACATCCTGGACGAGCCCACGACCGGCCTGCACATGCATGAAGTGGGGAAGCTCATTCAGGTGCTGCACCAGCTGGTGGAGCGCGGCGCGACAGTAGTTGTAATCGAGCACAACACCGAGGTGATACTCTCCTCGGACTACGTGTTTGACCTGGGTCCGGGCGGCGGCGAATACGGCGGACGCATCGTCTCGCAAGGCACGCCCGAACAGATCATGGCCGACCCCGAATCGGTCACCGGGAGGTTCCTAACTCCCTAGCGTCCCGAAGGGGAATAGTGTAGGTGATTGAGGAAACGTATTTTTTGCACGTGTTCTGGCCCCTAGGAGAAGCGCTTTACGCCTCCCGGGGGCGTATGGCCCTGTAGGAAAGGCGAGTCAGTCGTTTCGCTTCAACCCTTTTCCATGCAAACTGGATATCTCATGAGCGAAGCGAACGAGTTTCCCACGATTCTTGGGGTCTTCTCCCTGCGCAGGGCCGAAGACGTCGGCACCGGAGCGACCCAGTCGCGCCACACCCAGCTGACCTACTGGTACGCGCGCCAGCTTGACCAGCGCGCCGTGGAGCTTCAGCCCCTGAACGCCTACCACGTGCCCTCCGGCATCCGCAAACAGGCCATCCTGGCAGACTTCCTGAAGTCATACACGCCCGAGCCCCGTTACTACGAAGCCAACACCGTCCCGGCGCTCAAGTCTTTGAAAGCCAAGATAGACCAGGGCGAGAAGTTCTTCTCCATGGGGCTTCTGGACGACGCAGAGAAGGCGTTCCTCAAGGCGCTCATGATCGACGAGGTGAACGTCCCGGCTAACTACGGCCTGGGCGACGTGTACACCGAGAAGAAGGATTTCCTGAAGCTGCGCCGCATCCTGACCGTGCTCATGGGGCTGGACGACGCGTTCTCCACCGAATACCGCCAGAAGCTGAACACCTTCGGCATCAACCTGCGCAAGCAGGGATACCTGGACGAGTCCATCGAATTCTTCAACAAGGCCTTGGAAATACAGAAGAACGACGAGCACATCTATTTCAACCTAGCCCGTGTCCACTACGACAAGGGCGAGTTCGACAAGTGCATCGGCATCCTGAACATCGCCACAACGCTCAATCCGGAATTTGTTGAAGCGCGCAAGTTCATCAGCCATTGCGAGAGAATGACCATCCAGTGAGTGTCTGCCCCGGTGTCCGGGCGGCTGTCATGTTTTTCAAGGACGCGGGTGCTACTTCAGCTTCTGGGACAGGGCTCTTAGGATTTTTTGTTTGAGTTGCGTGCTCTCGATGGGTTTGACCATGAAATCCGTCACCTTGAGCTTCATGGCCTCCACCACCACGCGCTTGTCGGGCATACCGGTGATCATGATGAATGGGGTTTGGGCATAGCGGTCGTCCGAGCGCATCTTCCTCAAGAGTTCCAATCCGTTTACTCCCGGCATCAGCCAGTCCGCCACCACGATGTCCACGGCCTGGCGCTGCATGATCTCCCAGGCCTCTTCCCCATCGCCCGCGGGGATGATGTTCTTAAGGTCAAAGGGCTCCAGTATGCCACTTATGATACCCCGGATGATGGGGGTGTCGTCCACCACCAGGAGATTGGTCTGCCCGAGCAGTTGCCTGAGCTTCTGTATCGATTGCTCGTCCATGAATGCTACCGTCCCGTATTCTCTACTGCGTGCATCACATCCTCGTCGAGCGCGTCGATCTGCGCGAGCAGTGAAGCCATGAAGCTCTCAAGTTCCGCCATCGCCGCCACAGCCGTGGCAATATCCTCGCTCTTCAGGGCCGCCTCCACGCGCCGCGCCGCTCCAACCGCCTCGGCGGCGCCGATGTTTCC
This sequence comes from Fundidesulfovibrio putealis DSM 16056, assembly GCF_000429325.1. NCBI lineage: Bacteria > Pseudomonadati > Thermodesulfobacteriota > Desulfovibrionia > Desulfovibrionales > Desulfovibrionaceae > Fundidesulfovibrio > Fundidesulfovibrio putealis. The sequence continues at coordinate 108,533 of NZ_AUBQ01000016.1, read as the reverse complement.
CGCAGCCCCTTTCAGGCTGTGGACTTCCCGGAAGGCAGTCTCCAGGTCGCCCTGGGCGATCCGGTCCGCTATGGACGTGCAGGCCGTCCTGAAGTTCTGGGCGAACAGCCTGAACATCCGCGCCAGCAGCGCCTGGTCGCCCCCGAAGATCTCAAGCGCCACGGCGCGGTTCACGCCGTCTGGCACGGGCAGTTCCCACCCGCCGGACGAGCCTGGCAATACAGCGACCAAGCCGCTGTCTAGTCCGGCGTCCGGTCCGTTGTCCGGAGCGGGCCTATTCCCTTCAGCCGTCCCGGCCCATCTCACCAGGGTCTCCAGAAGGACTTTCCTGGCCACGGGCTTGGTCAGGTAATCGTTCATCCCCGCCTCGAGGCAGGTGCTGCGATCCGTGTCGAAGGCTCCCGCGGTCAGGGCGATGATGGGCAGTTCCCGGCAGAAGGGATGGGTGCGAATGGTCCGGGCGGCTTCCACCCCATCCATATCAGGCATGTGCATGTCCATGAGTGCCACGTCAAGCTCCTGGCCTACTGCGGCGAACACGGCCTGCATGCCGTTCTCCGCAAGAATGGCCGTCCCGCCTGCTGATTCGACCATTTCCTTGAATATTTGGCGATTGAAATAATTGTCCTCGGCGATCAGCACAGTCTTCCCAGTGAGGTCCACGGGCCTGTCCAAGCCGGCCTCGCTCGCAGTCAGGCCGGAAGCGGTTTTCAGCAGCAGGGAAAAGAAGAACCGGCTTCCCTGTCCAGGAGCGCTCTCCACCTCCAGATATCCCCCCATGAGGCCAACCAACTCCCGGCTGATGGCGAGCCCCAGGCCCGTGCCACCGAAGCGCCGTGTGGTGGAGCTGTCGGCCTGGGTGAACGCGAAGAAAATCTCCTCACGCGTCTGTGGGTCGATGCCTATGCCGGAGTCCTCCACCTCAAAGCGCACCTCCGCCGAGCCCGGAGCCGCGCAAGCGGTCGTCAGGCGCAGGATCACGCCCCCCTGCGAGGTGAACTTCACGGCGTTGGACGCCAGATTCACCAGCACCTGCCGCAGGCGCAGGCTGTCCCCGGACACCAAGGGAGGTAGGGTCGGGTCCAGATGCACGGCAAACCCGATCTGCTTGGAGTCGGCCAGGGGCTTCACCAACGAAGCCACATCCCCGGCCAGATCCGAAAGGCGCAGCGGGACGATCTCCAACTCCATCTTGCCCGCCTCAATCTTGGAAAAGTCCAGGATGTCCTCGATGAGCCCGCGCAGGTGCGCGGATGCGCCTTTGAGGCCCTCCAGGAATTCCTTCATCTTCCCGGCGGGGCGCTCCCCCTCGGCCAACTCGGCAAAACCAATGACGGCGTTGATAGGCGTTCGGATCTCGTGGCTCATGGTGGCCAGGAAGAGGCTCTTGGCCCGGTTGGCGCTGTCCGCCGCGTCCGAGGCCTCGCGAAGCTTGGCCGCCACGGCCTTGAGCTCCCGGGCGGAGTCCTCCAGCCCCTTGAGCATGCCGTTTATGGAATCGCCAAGCTCGCCGATCTCGTCCGCGCCGGTGGTTTCCACCCTCCCCGAGGGGTCGGACCTGCTGGCGATGTCCATCACTTGCGCGTTCAGCCGCCACAAGCGTCCGAGCACCGTCCGCTCCAGGACCACGGCGAACCCGAAAACGAAGACTATGCCCCCGGCGGCCATGACCGCCAGAAAGTACAGCGTCCCGGCCATGCCTTTGGAGTAGAGCTGGCGGCCCATCTCGATGCGCCAGATGCCCATGGGCACGCCCCGCATATCCAGGGCCAGCCGCAGCCCTTCCACGGCCTCGGACGAGAGGGGCTGCACAACGGTCCGCCCTTCCCAGGCCGCCGCGCCGCCGGGCATGTGCTTCAAGTTCAGCCAGGAGACTTCCAGCAGGGTGAGACGGCTCAGAAGCGCTATTTCCTCAGCCCCGAGCAGGCGGCCCATAATGATAACGCCTCTGGGCGGCCCCTTGGCCTCGCTGGTGAGCACAGGCTTCACAACCAGCATGAGCGGCCCTTCCGGAGTCAGCAGAAGGCCCTTGCACCCGGCAGGATCGCCCTGGGCGGAATCGCCGCCCAGAAGTCCGCCGCCGGTCAGCAGCTCCAGCCACCCCTCCGGGATGTCCGTCAGTTTCTTCTCCTCCAGGTCGTAGCCCTGGGAAAAGAGGATACGGCCACGCGCATCGGCCAGCACCACCATGTTGAGCTTCAGGTTCTGGAAGGTGGCCTCCACGAAATTGGCCTGGACGTAAGCGTCGGTGGGCGCATCCAGATAGGCGTAGGTGTCGTCCCAGTTGCCGTAATCCTTGGCCACGGCCAGCATGGCATCGAGCAAGCCGCCCACGGCGGCCTGAATGCGGTCCATGTTCAGGGCCACCTCGTCCTTTTCCAACTGGGCGAAACGCTCAACAAGGATGACCTTGGCCCCGCCCAGCAGAAAGGCCAGGACGCCAAGGGAGGTCAGCGCAAAAAGCAGGAGCACCTTGCGGCGGATGCTCATGCGGGCGTGGGGCTGATGATCGTGGGAGAAGTCAATTTTTTCATGCGTACACGCTACAGTGTTTGCGCATGAAGTAAACGGGAAATGACGGTAAGCGCAAGATGCCGCCGGATAGTCTGACCCCCCTCTCCAGCAGGACATGCGCGGCCCCGGACAGGTGCACTGCCAGCCTGCGGCTGCAGCGTTCAGCGTTGCGCGGTCCGCTGATACGGCAGGTCCGGGCAATCCCATCCGCCGCCCACGGACTTGTACAGCGTCACCAGATTCTTCAAGAGGCTTGCGCTGGATGAACAGGCGCTCTCCTGGGCCTCGAACAGGCTCTTCTCGGCGGACAGCACGTCCAAAAAGCTGGTCAGCCCCTTGGTGTAGCGCTCCCTGGCCAGCCCCAGGGCCTCTTCGTTGGCCTGGATGGCCAGATTGAGGCTTTCCTTCCTCTGCTTCTCCGCCGATATGGCCACCAGGGCGTTGGCCACTTCCTCCAGGGCCGTCAGGTAGGAGGCCCGGTACTTGGCCAAAGCCTCGTCATACACGGCCTGCTTCCTGGCCACGCCCGCGCTCGACTTGCCCGCGTCGAACACCGGGGCAGCCACGGCGGGAATCAGGCTCCAGTACCAGTTGGCCAGTCCGAGAAACGAATTCAGCACGTTGCCTTGCAGGCCAAGCCCCATGGTCAGGTCAAAAGACGGATACTGCGCGGCGGCGGCCACGCCGATGTTGGCAGACGCCACGGCCAGTTGCCGCTCCACCTTGCGCAGGTCAGGCCGACGATCCAGCAGCTCGGACGGGAGCCCCACGGCGTAGGCCGCCTCGGGCGCAGGCAGGGGCCGCGAGGGCGACAGCCGCTGCGTGAGGGCTCCGGGGTCGCGCCCCAGCAGCACGCCCAGACGATGGATGGCCTTGCGCGCGGCGGCCTCGTAGGTGGGGATGGCGGCTTGGGTGGAGGCCAGCTGCGCCTGGGCCTGGGACACGTCCAGGTGGCTGGTCAGCCCTACGCGGTAGCGCTCGCGCGTCACGTCCGCGTTGTGCTGCTGCGACTGCGCCGACGCCTTGGCGATGGCCAGGCGCTGCTGGTATTCCCGAAGCTCCACGTAGCTTGCGGCCACGTCGCCCAGAAGCGTCAGCACCGTGGCGCGCACGTCTTCCACGCTGGCGTCCAGGCTGGCGCGCGAAGCCTCGCGCTGGCGGCGCAGGCCGCCGAACACGTCCAGCTCCCAGGAGACGTCGAAGCCAGCCTTGTACAGGGTGTTGGGAGAAGCCGGTTCCATGGACGAAGAGTCGGCATTATCCGCCGTGGCGCGCTGATCGGTGTAGGCGGTGGCGCTCTGGCCGGACGCGTTCAGCATGGGCAGCGCGGCTGCCCTGGCGATGGTCACGTCGGCGCGGGCCTGAGCGATGCGGGCCTGGGCCTGGGCCACGTCCAGGTTGGCTCGCGCGGCCTCGACCATCAGTTCGTCCAGCACCGGGTCCCCGAAGGCCTTCCACCAGCCAGCCAACTCCAGACCTGGAGCCGCCTTCGCCGGTAGGTTGCCGCCTTCAAATCCGGCCGGGGCGTCCAGCTGCGGACGCCGGTAATCCGGCCCCACGCTGACGCAACCGGCGAGTGCGAACGCCGTGAGCGCGGCCAATGCCGCGAGGCGCTTCACGACTTGCCTCCGGCAGGCGTCTCGATGAACACGTCCACCTGCTGCCCCACGAAGGCGGGCAGGTCGCTCCCGGCGAAGCTGTAGATCACCTGGAGCACGCGGGTGTCCACGCGCTCGGTGCTGCTGCCGGTGAGCGATGTCTTGGGCAATATGTAGGGTTCCACCCGCTCGTAGGACAGGTTCGTCTTGAGGTCGCGCTGTCCCCGCAGCGAGGCCACGGCCCGGCTGCCCTTGACGAAGCGCCAGGCGTCGTTCTCGTCGATGTCCACGCGCACGTGCAGCCTGTCCAGGTTCCCCAGGCGCATGAGCGGCGTGCTCAAAACGCCCGTGGCCGCGAACTCGCCGGGACGTATGTTCACCTGGAGCACCTCGCAGTCGATGGGAGCCCGCACCGTGAGCCGCTCCAGGGTGGTCCTGGCGGCGTCCAGCTCGGCCTCGGCAGCCAGAACGGCGGCCTTGGCGCTCTCCACCTTGGCCTTGGCCAGCTCCTCGGCGTTGCGTCGCTTCTCCACCTCGTCCTGGCTTACGGCCCTGCGGTCGGTGACGCTCTTCACGATGGCGAACTGGGTGCGGTAGTCCTTCAGGCTGGCCGTGGCCTCGGTGAGCGCCCCCCTGGCCTTTGCCGCGTTGGCCCGCTTCACGGCGATCTCCGCCAGGGTTTCACGGTCGTCGATCTGAAAGAGCGGCTGGCCCGCCCTCACCTTGTCGCCCGCCTGGACGAACACCTTGGACACGATTCCGGCCACGGAGGCGCCCAGGGAGATGTTGTTGGAGCTGGCCTCCACGATGCCCGCCCCGCCGATGTAGGTCTCGAAGGGGGCGGCTGCGGGCTGGGCCACAGGCTGGGCCACGGGGGCGGGCTTGCGGGCGATCAGGGCGGAGGACACTGCCAGGAGAAAGCCCAGGATTGCCAGGGCCGGAAGGATCTTGTTGCGTATATGCACGGTATTCTCACGTCTCTGCATGCGTCACGGATTCGATGCGCCCGTCGTCCATGTGGGCCATCCGATCGGCATAGTTGAAGATGCGCTGGTCGTGGGTGACGATGATGAGACTCTTGCCGTCGCCCACCACCAGGTTTTTGAGCATTTCCATGATGACTGCACCGGTCTTGTGGTCCAGGGCGCTGGTGGGTTCGTCGCACACCACCAGCCTGGGGCGGTGCACCACGGCCCTGGCGATGGCCACGCGCTGCTGCTGGCCGCCGGAGAGATCAAGGGGCTTTGCGTCGCAGCGGTCGCCAAGGCCAACCCCGGCCAGGCACTCGCGGGCGCGCTCCAGGGCCAGGGGGCGGGGCACCCCGTTTATGAGCAGCGGCACAGCCACGTTCTGGGCCACGCTCAGCGTGGGGACCAGGTTGAAGGCCTGGAACACGAAGCCGATGGTCTGGCCCCGCAGGCGCGAGAGCTCGCGCTTGTCCAGGCTGGACACGTCCTGCCCGAAGAGGCGGCATTCGCCCTCGTCGGGAGTGATTATCCCGGCGATAACCGAGATGAGCGTGGTCTTGCCGCAGCCCGAAGGCCCCACCAGCATGACCAGCTCCCCCGGAGGCACGTCCAGGTCCACGCCGCGAAGCGCCTGGGTGCGGGCCGCGCCAACTCCGAAAGACTTGGTGACGCCCCGGCAGCGTACCGCCGGATACTCGGGAGTATTCATGTATGAATCCATGATCAGCCCTTGAGCACGACGCCCGGTTCCAGCGTGAGCACCTTGCGCAGGCTGATGCACGCGGCCCCCAGCACCATGACGAACACAGCCGCGCCACACCCGGCCAGGAGCTGCCAGTTGAGCAGCAGCGACGGCCCGCCGCTCCCCTTGGTGCTCATGGCGAAGGCTGCGCTGGCTCCCGCGCCGATGCCGAAACCCACGGAGCCTACCAGCGCCGCCTGGAGCAGCACCATGCCGATCAACAGCTTGTCTGAAGCGCCCATGGCCTTGAACACGCCGAAATAGCGCAGATTTTCCATGGTGAAGTTGTAGAACAGCTGGCCCGTTACCGCTGCGCCCACCACGAAACCGATGAGCACCACGAAACCGAAGTTGACCAGGATGTTTGAGTGGCGCAGGAAATTGTCCAGGGACTTCTGCTTGAACTCGTCCGCCGTATAGGCCGCGAGCCCGGTGTCCCGGGTGATGCGCCGGGCCACGTCCGGCGCGGGTTCGTCGGTCTTGGCCTTGACCAGGATGAAGGTGAGCATCTTGCGCTCGCTCAGGGCGTAGTTCTTGGCGCGCGTGTAGGTGGTGTACAGCGTGGGCCGCGAGTCGAAGGCCTGGCTGGCCTTGGCGATGCCCACCACGCGGGCGGTCTTCTCGTTCACCTCGAAGGTGTCGCCCACCCGGATGGGAGTCAGGTCATGCCCTGGCCCGCCTGGTCCGCCCGCCATGCGCCCGCTGGCGCTGTTCTCGTCCAGGATCACGGCGTCGGGCTGTCGCAGGTCCTCAAGGCTGCCCTGCACCATGACGGCGGGGCCGCCGATCAGGGTGGAATCGTCCAGGCCCAGAAGCTGGATGTTCACGGTCTCGCCCCCGGCCAGAAGGGCCTTCTGCCCGCCCTTGTAGAAGGGCACGGCCCACTCCACCCCCTGCACGCCCCGCACCCGGTAGAGCTGGGTGTCCAGCATGGGTTTGGAGTCGTCTATCATCTCCACCTTGGGGTCCATGACCCAGATGTCGGGCAGGCCCACGTCGGAGACCACCCCGTAGATGTGGGTGAGCATGGAGAGCAGGATGCCGGGCTGCTGGATCATGATGAGCGAGGCCAGGGCGATGCCGGTGATGATGCCCAGATACTTGGTCTTGTCTTCGAGAAGCATTTTCAAGGCTATATACAACATACTTGTCCTTACTTGCAGGCCTGACGCGCTGAAATGCGGCTCTGCGAGGGAGTGCAGGCGCGTCCTGTAGCCGCCGGGAGCTCTTCGGCCCCACCTGGCGGACTCAAGTTGGAGAAGGCGCGTTGGCAGAAAGTTACAACTTCCGCGGATATTCCTTCCAGGATCATGCGAATGCCTGAAAACGCCCTCTACGGCGGAGCCTCACTTTTTTTTCAAGCTGACTGTAACTTTTCGGCAATATAAAGCCTCTAGACATATTATCCATGCAACTTGGCGATACAATCATACAATTTCTCTGCATTATTTCGCATCAGGCCTAATGCTGAACAACATTTAGCCGATACGAACAGCAACACATCCACAGGAGCGACCCATGTCCACCATCAGCTCGACGGGCTCTGCATACGGAACGCTTTCCACCTATCAACTGCTGACCAGTTCGGCTCAGGCCCAGGAGACGAGCCAGACCCAGGCGACTGATACGGCAACCGGCTCCGTGACCTCCAAAGACACGGATCAGGCCAAGGTCTCGCAGTTCGGACAGCTGATGAGCAAGCTCCAGCAGATGTCCACCTCGGACCCGCAAGCCTTCACAGCCACCGCCCAGACCATCGCAGGGAACCTGGCCCAGAGCGCGCAGGAGGCCACCGACCCAGGACAGAAGGCAGCCTTCACCTACATGGCCGACAAATTCGCCGAAGCCGCCGAAACCGGCGACATGGAAAGCCTCAAGGACATCGCCTCGGGACCGCCCTCCCTGGCCACGGCGCAGGCGTCGGGCGGATCGTCCGGCAGCGACACGGTGACCATCTCCACCGAGGGCAAGGATCTGGCCTCGCAGGACAACTCGACCAGCTCAGATGGTTCCAGCTCCTCGGGCACGTCAGGTGGTTCAGGAGATTCGGCTGAGTCCGGCAGCACCGGGGAGGCCTCGTCTTCTTCCGGCTCGGTCAAGTCCGGGGCCGCCAGCGGCGGGAGCAGCTCCAGCAGCAGCACCGAGGACACCGTCGAGGAGATCGAGGAGCAGATCGAGGAGATGGAGCAGAAGATCAGGGAGATGGAGAAGAAGGTCCAGCAGGCCGAACAGCAGGCCAAGGCCGACGCATCCAAGATGGACAAGGTGAAGAACCTGAACACCCAGCTGGCCGACCTGAACTCGCAACTGGCTCAGTTGCAGACCGAGAAGCTGGAAGCCCAGGAAAACAGCAGCAGTTCAAGCTGAACGGGCAGCCAGGCGCCAAGCTTCGGCACCGTGTCCGGCCTGCGCGCTCGAGACAGAGAAAGACAGGCAATGCAAAAACAAGGGGCCTGCCCATTGCGGCAGAGCCCCTTTTCGTCATCTTCGAGAACACAACGGCACGGTCAGTCCGGAACATCGCGCGGCGCGACACTCCCGACCCGGCGAAGCCCGGTCAGTGCGTGGTCGTGTTGAGCGCCCCCATCAGCTCGGCCATGTTGTGCCCGGCCTGCATGGAGAGCTGCGCGGCCTTGGGCAGCGGAACGCCCACATCGCGCAGGATGGCGCGGGCCTCGCTCCAGTCGTTGCGCCAGATGGCGTCGAGCAGCATCAGATAGCGGGTGAGCGCAGAGACAAAAAAAACGCCCCGTCCCGGTTGAGGGACGAGGCGCGGTCGGAAGGCTGTTTCTGAAACCAAGGCTGGGAACTGTTCGTTCCGATTTCCAAATTTCAGTTCTTACTTTGAGATGCCGATGCTTCCAGTTTGCTGCGCCTCAGGCTCCGGTAGCGCCCGGTGACGGTCACTCCGTCTGGTTTGCCGGGGATCATGGGCTTGTCGCCCATGCTTTCGCGGCCTCTGGTTGCGCTACGCCTGACGCCTGCTGATCTGGTCATCCAACTTGCCCAATGGAACTCCCTCCGTTGAGGTTGCTCGAATCGCCAGCGACACACTCTTTAAGTAAGCAGTGAACGGGCGTTGTCCAGTGCCGGAAGATATGAGAAGAAAGCCGAAACTTGGCGGTGAAACCGCACACTCTCAAAGGGGATTCTGGAATGGAGATCAAGAGAGCAGGTTCACAGGCATCCACTGTCGGCCTCGCCGAACGGTATACCGGAGCAGTGCGCATCGACCCGCTGATCCTCGAGGCAAACGACCCGTCCAGAGTGACTGCCACCATCGTCACCTTCGAACCGGGCGCCAGGACGGTCTGGCACCGCCACCCTCTCGGGCAGACCCTGATCGTGACCGCTGGCTGCGGCCTGGTGCAGCGCCTGGGCGGGCCTGTGGAAGTTATCCGCCCCGGAGACATGGTCTGGATCGAGCCCGGCGAAAAGCACTGGCACGGCGCAACGCCCACGACAGCCATGACCCATATAGCCGTGCAGGAGCAGCTGGACGGCAAGACCGCCGACTGGCTTGAAATGGTCCCCGAGGAGGAGTACCGCGCCCCGGCGTGACCGGGAACCGTGTCACGGCGTGGCCAGGGCGCGAGCTAGGAGCGCACGGACACACAATCCGAATCGGGACGCAAAAAGCGCCCACACGAAAAAGGGCTTGCAGCGTCAAACTGCAAGCCCTTGATTTCCATCATGGTGGTCCCGACAAGATTCGAACTTGTGGCCTACCGCTTAGGAGGCGGTCGCTCTATCCACCTGAGCTACGGGACCATGCGCGAGGGCGTTCTTCATATAGAGCGGCCCGCCTAAGGTCAAGAGGGACGCGCCACGCGCATGCCGGGCTCTCGCCGAGGGCGCTTCCGTCCAACTCCATCATGTCCGCGTCACGCGGCATTTCCCGGAGAGCCCCGCTGCGGGCCGCATCCCAGCCCCCTGCTCCTGGGCGGTTTACTTTCCGTTCAAGACGATTATAGTGCCGCCTCGCGGGTGTGTCGCAAGCCCCGCCCAACCCCAGGAGACCCTCATGCCTCGCGCTCTTTCCGCACGCCTGACCGCCGCTTTCACCACCGCCTGCGCACTGTGCTGCCTGCTCTCGTCCGCGCCCGCGCAGGCCCGCGTGAACCTTCCCGATTTCGCAGACCTGGCCGACAAGGCCGGGGCCGCCGTGGTCAACCTGAGCACCACGCGCGCCGTGAAAAACCAGGACAAGCTGCGCGACTTCTTCAAGAACCACCCGCGCAGCGGCCCATTCGAGGAATTCTTCGACCAGTTCGAGCGCCAGTTCAAGGAAGACTCCCCCTCGCGCCGTCAGCGCTCCATGGGCTCCGGGTTCATCATCTCCAAGGACGGCTACATCGTCACCAACAACCACGTGGTGGAAGAGGCCGACGAGATAAAGGTCCAGCTGCGCGGCCAGGACAAGCCCCTCACGGCCAAGGTGGTCGGGCGCGACCCCGAGATCGACCTGGCCGTGGTCAAGATCGACAACGGCGGGGACCTCCCCTTCCTGGAATTCGGCGACTCCGACGCCATGCGCGTGGGCTCCTGGGTCATGGCCATCGGCAACCCCTTCGGCCTGCAGAACACCGTCACGGCGGGAATCGTCAGCGCCAAAGGCCGGGTGATCGGGGCCGGACCTTTCGACAACTTCATCCAGACCGACGCGTCCATCAACCCCGGCAACTCCGGCGGTCCGCTCCTGGACCTGGACGGCAAGGTCATAGGCATCAACACGGCCATCATCGCCAGCGGCCAGGGCATCGGCTTCGCCATCCCCTCCAACACTGCCAAGGCCGTCATCGCCGACCTGCGCGACCAGAAGGAAGTGAAGCGCGGCTGGCTTGGCGTCTCCATCCAGGATGTGGACGAGAACACCGCCAAGGCGCTTGGCCTCCCCGACCCCAAGGGCGCGCTCGTCACCACGGTGATGGAGGGCGAACCTGCGGCCAAGGCCGGGGTGCTGGTGGGCGACGTGATCCTGGAGGTGGGCGGACAGCCCGTGAAGGACGCCAACGGCCTGCTGCGCGCCATCGCCTCCATCAAGCCCGGCGGCAAGGCCGAGCTGTCCGTGTGGCGCAAAGGCAAGGCCGTGAAGCTCACTGTGGTGCTCGGCCAGCGCGACACCGCCAAGCTGGGCCAGCCTCAGCCGGGCGGCCCAGGCTCCAAGGAAGAGGAACCGGCCCGCAACGAACTGGGTCTGGCGCTTCGCCCCCTGAAGTCCGAGGAGTCCCGCGCGCTGGGCGTGGCTGCGGGCAAGGGCCTGGTGGTCACCGAGATCGCCCCCGGCTCTCCCGCCGACGAGGCGGAACTCAAGCCCGGCGACGTGATCCTGGAAGCCAACCAGAACCCGGTGAACTCCCTGGCGCAGTTCAACGAGGTCCTGAGCCAGGACGCCCGCAAGAAGGGCGTGGTGCTGCTCCTGGTCAAACGCGGCCAGCAGACCCTGTTCCGTTCCGTGCCGCTGCTTGAAAAAAAATGAGCAAAACGCCTCGCGCAACACTTCGCATTGGCTGCAAGGTCAACCTGTTTCTGGAGATCACCGGGGTCCGCGAGAACGGGTATCACGAACTGGAGTCGCTCTTTTATCCCGTGTCCGAACCGCACGACACCCTGGAGTTGGACCGGGCGGACGACTCGCAGGGGCTGGTTCTGACCTGTTCGGACAAGGCCCTGGAGTGCCCGTCCAATCTGGTTGCCAGGGCCTACGAGGCCTTCGCGGCCGCGTCAGGCTGGCGTCCGGGGCTTCGCGCGCATCTGACCAAGTCCATCCCTTCGGGGGCGGGGCTTGGCGGCGGCAGCGCGGACGCTGCGGCACTTCTTGGCTGGCTGAACGCCAACGCGGGCGGCAAGGCGCTTGGCGAACCGGAACTTTCCGCCCTGGCCGCGAAACTGGGCGCGGACGTGCCGTTTTTCCTGCTGAACCGCCCGGCCTGGGCCACGGGAATCGGGGAAATACTTGAGCCTGCGCAGTGCGATCTGGCAGGGTTGACCATGCTCGTGGCCGTGCCTTCCGGGCGGGTCAACACAGCCTGGGCCTACGCCGAATGGGACCTGCTCCACGCGGCCCAGGCGGGCAAAGGATTCACAGGCCCCTTGACAAGACTCTGCCCTACGACTATGCGGCCTTTTTGCGTTTCCGGCACGTTCACAGCCAACAGCTTCGAGCCTGTCGTGTTCAGTCATTATCCTGCGGTCCGCCTCCTCAAGGAAAGGCTGCTGGCTCTGGGCGCGGCGGCGGCTGGCATGAGCGGATCGGGATCGGCGGTGTTCGGAATCTTCCGGCATGCCGCCTGGGCGGACGCCGCCGCTTCGGTCCTGGATGGACCCGATACGGCGGTCTTTTCTGCGCGTCTGTGAAGTTTTTTTTGTTGGGGAGTCGCCAAGTTGGTTAAGGCACGGGGTTTTGGTCCCCGCATTCGAGGGTTCGAATCCTTCCTCCCCAGCCACTTTTTTCATACGGGACACCTATGGCAACCCATGGTGATTTGAAGATTCTCACCGGGAACGCAAACCCGGAACTGGCCAGAGCCATCTGCGACCATCTGGGCTGCACCCTGCTGCCTTCCATGGTCAGCAAGTTCTCCGACGGCGAGATCCGGGTCGAGATCGGAGCCAACGTCCGTGGTTCGGACGTCTTCGTCATTCAGCCCACGTCCAATCCGGTGAACTTCCACCTGATGGAGCTGTGCCTGATCCTGGACGCCCTCAAGCGCGCCAGCGCCTCGCGAGTTACCGCCGTGGTGCCCTACTACGGCTACTCCCGCCAGGACCGCAAAGTGGTGCCGCGCGCGCCCATTAGCGCCAAGCTGGTGGCGGACTTCCTCCAGGTGGCTGGCATGCACCGCCTGCTCACCGTGGACCTGCACGCAGGCCAGATCCAGGGTTTCTTCAACGGTCCCGTGGACAACCTGTACGCTTCGGGCATCCTGGCCGAGTACGTGGGCTCCACCGTCCAGGGCGAGCTCACGGTGGTCTCCCCCGACGCGGGCGGCGTGGAGCGCGCCCGCAGCTTCGCCAAGCGCCTGGGCTGCGGACTGGCCATCGTGGACAAGCGCCGCGACGCCCCCAACCAGGCCAAGGCCATGCACGTGATCGGCAACGTGGAAGGCAAGACCTGCGTGCTGGTGGACGACATGATCGACACCGCCGGAACCATGGTCCAGGGCGCGCACGTGCTGCTGGAGAACGGCGCCAAGGAAGTGATGGCCTGCGTCACCCACCCGGTGCTTTCCGGCCCGGCCATCGAGCGGCTGTGCAACTCGCCCTTCTCCCAGGTGCTGGTGACCAACACCATCCCGCTCAGCCCCGAGGGAATGGCCTGCCCGAAAATCAAGGTGTTGTCCGTGGCCGGGCTTCTGGCCAAGGCCATCCACAACATCCACACCGAATCTTCGGTGAGCGTCCTCTTTAACAAGATCAGCTAGTCCTCGACGCGAGGCTACACCAAGGAGATATCCCATGAAGGAACAATTCAGCCTCAACGTGCAGGAACGCGCCGAGAGAGGCAAAGGCCCCAACCGCCGCCTGCGCGAGCAGAAACTTGTCCCGGGCGTCTACTATGACGACAAGGGTCTGAACATCCCCGTGGTGGTGGCCGACCTGCCCTTCCGCAAGATTCTCCAGAAGGTCGGCAAGTCCCGCGTGTTCGATCTGAACATCGAGATGGACGGCAAGGTCGTGACCCATCCCAGCCTGATCTGGGTGGTGCAGAACCACCCCTGGAAGAACCAGGTGGACCACGTGGACTTCTACGGCGTCGACCCCACCAAGCCCATCCACGTCAACGTGGCCATCGAGATCGTGGGCAAGGCCAAGGGCGTCACCGTGGGCGGCAAGCTGGAGATCTACCGCGAGGCCATGGAAGTGGTGTGTCTGCCCGCCGCCATCCCCCACAAGATCGTCATCGACGTGACCGAGCTGAACATGAACCAGCACATCAACGTCAAGGACGTGGTCATGCCCGAGGGCGTAAAGGCCGTGTACGAGCAGTCCTACGCCATCGTCGGCGTCATCAACCCGGCAGCCGAGACCGCCGAGGAAGAAGCCAAGGCCAAATAGGCTTTCGCAAGCATGCGCTCCCATGGCCGGGGCTGCCCTTTGGGCGGCCCCGGCTTTTTTTTGTTGCCTCGGACGCAGATTGACGCCTTGAACTGTACATGCGATTCTATTTACAGGCCGGTCGAGCGAACGGCTCATTTCCAGGCCCTTACCTGCCCCCAACAGCACGCGCAAAACCGAGGCAAGCACCATGCAGAAGCAGTTTCAAGTTCTCCTGGCCGCAGCCCTGTTCGTCCTCTTTCTCTGCGAACGCCCCATGGCCTGCACCACATTTGTCTTCAAGGACGACTCCGGAAACCTCATCTTCGGGAAAAATCTCGACTACAGCGCAGGCAGCGCCCACGTCACCGTCAACAAGCGTAACGTCTCCAAGACGTCGCGCATCGCCTCCCCCGAGGTCGCCACGTCCTGGACATCGAAGTTCGGAAGCGTCACCTTCGACATGCTGGGCAAGGAGTTCGCTCAGGGAGGCATGAACGAGGCGGGCCTGGTGATCGAGTCGCTCCTCGTGCCGCAGGGCAAGTATGCCGAGAAAGACGATAGGCCGGGCCTCATCATGCAGCAGTGGGTCCAGTACCACATGGACAACTCGGCCACGGTGGCGGATGTCGTCGCCAGCGACGCTGCGGTCAGGATGTCCTTTCTCTACCCCAGGGTGGTTCACTTCCTGGTGGCCGACCGGCTGGGCAACGTCGCGGTTATCGAGTTCATCGACGGCAAGATGAGGCACTACACCGGCAAGGACCTCCCCTTCCCTGTGCTCACCAACAGCCCGTACGAGGCATCCGCCGCGTTCGCCAGGGATAATCCTGGAGAGGCGAAAGCTCCGTTCGACGGCAATCCGTTCGAGAACTCGCTGCCGAGATTCGCGCGCGCCAACAAGATGGTCCGGGACTGGAAAGGGAGCGGCGACCCTGTCGCGTATGCGTATTCGATCCTGACCGACACCAGGCTGGACGGCGACAAGTGGGGTTCGCGCTGGAGCATCGTGTACGACATCAAAAACATGATGATCCATTACAAGACCGCGACAAATCAGAACACCAGAACTGTGGACATGAAGGTGTTCGACTACGCATGCGATTCCGAGGCGCTGTTCATCGACATCGAATCGCCCGTGAAGGGCAAAGCCGACTTTTCCGTATATAGCACGCAGGCCAACAAGGACCTGATCGAGAAGTCCTTCAACAGCATTCCTGGTCTTCGCGACATCGCTTCAGCCGAACGCGACGCCAGGGCGGCCTATCCCGACAGCGTCCGGTGCGCCGGCAAGCCGACCCAATAGACAGACCATCCCGACGACGGCCGGAGAATGAAACACTTCGCCCCCATGCCGGGGCCGCCCTGTGGGCGGCCCCGGCATCTTTGTCCCTGCCAGCAGCCTCGCGCCGACTTTATGAAAGATTGACCCGCAAACCCGGCAACCATCCTGTAACCTCATCACCGCGCATCGCCTCCCCTTCTCAGGCTGTCCATTCCGGGACTGCATGGAATCTTCGCTTGACTACCAAGGCATTCGGCATCATGAGGCTCCCATGAAATATCTGACCTCGCGCATTGGAAAAGCCATTTGCTTCGCCCTCGCCAGTTACATCTGCCTGACCCTGCTGGCAGCGGCCATATTCCATGCCCCCTGGAGCCTTCTGAAAATGCTGCCGGAGGCCAAGCGCGACCAGCTGATCTCCACAGGCGTGGTGTCAGCGAATTCGCACCCCCTCTACCGCGAATGGCTCATGGGCTTCGTGCGCGCCCCCAACGAGCCGCGAAACCCGGTCTACACTATGGATTCCTATCTGGCCTACGGCGAGACCGTCCAGACAGCCTCGGACGACATCGCGAGCGATTTCCTGGGATTCGCCAACTCCATCCTGCCAAGCCAGGCACGGCTGCTCTTCGTGGGCGATTCTTTCTGCAACGGGGCATCAGTCGGGACCCGCCTGTCCCCTCCGGCCGTCTATTCCCGCCTCACCGGCACGCCGACATACAGCGGCAGCAACGGCGGCTACGGCCTGAACCAGTACGTCCGAATCATTGACAAGCTCACGCAGGGCCTCCCGGAAGACCAGCGGTTCAAGGGCCGCGACGTGGTGGTGCTCGTCTATCTCGGCAACGACTTCACCTCGGACATGGCCCTCTATTCGCTTCGCAAGCAGTATTCGCAGGACGCCCTGGCCTGGCAGATGCTCCTTGGCCCCCTGCGGGCCTGGGGCAAGTACCTGCTGAGCACCTACGGAGCTCGCCCGGCCTTCGCAGCGCCCACCGGGGCCTACTCTCCGGTTCCCATGAGCTGCAAAACACCCGGGGACATGCCTGTCTCCTGGCACCCCGGTTACGCCACCTACCTCTTCGAGGAAAACCTGGACCACGAAATTCCCCTGGCTTTGCAGTGTGTGGACGAAATGGCCGCGCTCAAGGCACGGGGCCTGAACATGAAGATCGTGCTCATCCCGGCCTCCCCCGCGCTTCTGGCAAAGGACGTAGACTATTCGGCGGTCCAGCCGGGCAGCCGCATGGCCCAGGACCTCCCCAAGATCGCCCAGTCCCTGGAGCGGGTGCGGGCCGTCGCGCTGGAAGCCTTCACCCGGCACGGTTTCGAGGTGCTGGATCTTGCCCCTATCCTCGCGGCGTCTCCAGAACGTTGCCTCTATTACCAGCCAGGGGACACCCATTGCACGGCCTCGGGGTACGAGGCCATAGGCCAGGCCATTGCCGCGCGATGGCCGGACCTGGGTAAAAACTAGGCTTCAGAGCTTTACCTTCCAGGCCCTGACCCGGCAGGTTTCAAGCCTGCCGGGTTGCCAGCGAGGGGTTGCTGGGTTATTATCTTTTTTTGCCAACCTTCCGAAGCAACCCCCTCTCCCGGCCACCCAACATCATGAACACATCCACGTCGCGCAAGATGCTCATCGCAGGCCTTGGCAACCCAGGCCCCAAGTACGCCCGCAACCGTCACAATTACGGGTTTCTTTCCGTGGACGCCCTGCTGGACGCCGGGACCGCGCGCCCGCTCTCCATGGGCAAGGACGGCGAGCTTCACGCGTTGCGCCTGCCCGGCATCGAGGCCGAGCTGCTGGCGCTCAAGCCCCAGACCTTCATGAACCTCTCCGGCAAGGCCGTGGCCCAGGTGCTGCGTTTCTACAAGCTGGAGGTGGCGGACCTGATCGTCATTCACGACGAGCTGGATATTCCGCTGGGGCGCATGCGCCTGAAAATGGGCGGGGGACTGGCCGGACACAATGGCCTGAAATCCATCGCGGCCGAGACCGGCTCGCAGGATTTCGCCAGGCTTCGCCTGGGCATCGGACGCCCGGAAGGGAAAATGGATGTGGCCAGCTACGTGCTGCAGGATTTCCGCGCCGAAGAACAGGGCATCGTGGCCAAGGTGCTGCCTGCGTCCGTGGCCGCAGTGCGGCTGTATCTGGCGCAGGGCCTGGACGCGGCCATGCGCGAGGCGGGGCAGTTCAACGCGTGCCCCGGGCGGGACGAGCAAGGGTAGACTCTTTGGCGTACATGGGGTAACAAGTCAACCGTGCCGTAACACGTCCTCGCCAGTGCGCGGTTCGCTGCACTCCGGGTCCCGAATTTCAGACCGGCCCGGTTCCGGCGGACAGATCCACGCGTCCACGCTGGCCGCCCTTCACAGCAAGGAGTATCTCCCAAGTGTTTTCACTGGATGAGTTGGTTGTCTATCCGGCCCAGGGCGTGGGCAAAGTCGAGCGCATCGAGTCCCAGACCGTTGGCGGCCAGTTGGTTAATTTTTACATCGTCCGCATCCTGACCAACAACGTGACCCTCATGGTGCCGGTGATGAACGCCTCCAACGTGGGCCTGCGCCACGTCTGCCCTGCGGAAGAAGCCACGCAGATCATGGAATCGCTCAAGGACCGCTCCACCTTCACCGGCTACACCGGCCAGAACTGGAACCGGCGCTACCGCGAGTATTCCGAGAAGCTCAAAAGCGGCGACCTGGCCGACGTGGCCTACGTCCTGAAGGAACTGCTGCTCATTGGCGGCGGCAAGGAGCTCTCCTTCGGCGAGCGCCGCCTGCTGGAGCAGGCCACCGGGCTTCTGACCCTGGAAGTGGCCTACGCGCTGAACATCCCCCAGGACGACGTCAAGAACGAGATCAACACCCTTTTCGAGGATGTCTTGAAGCCCAAGACCCCCGAATAATGCCCACTGGAGCCACTTTTTTTCGGACCTCCCGGCCTCGCCCTTGACACCACTTCAAAATGAGATATGGAGCCATTGGGCAAGCCATTGATTCAACCACGCCACTTTTCGTCGCAAACCACCAGCAAAGCGTTGTATGCACTGAAGCAGAAAACAGTCTTTGCCACGTGTCGCGTCTGACGGCCCAGTCGGTTGTGTTGCATTAAAACGGTAATTCGTGAGACAAGGCTAAGTTGTTAGGCCGTGTTGTACGCCATCCGGCGAGTCTTCAGGCTTGCCGCAGGAGCCAGACGATCCCCCGACAACGTATCGCTTTCGTCTTCCGGCGAGTCACCATGCCCAAAACCGTGATTATTCCCCATTGCGTCGAAATTACTGACGCACCGACACCGCCTACCGGGCCACGTGCCCAGGCGCAAACCCTCCAGCCTTCGTCATCATCCTCACGGAGTCCTCGATGAATCTCTCCGACCTAAAGCTCAAGAGCATGCCCGAACTCATGGAATTGGCCGTCCAATTCAACGTTGAGAACCCAAGCGGCATGCGCAAGCAGGAACTCATCTTCGGCATCCTGCAGAACTGCGCCTCCCAGAACGGCTCCATCTTCGGCGAGGGCGTGCTGGAAATCCTGCCCGACGGCTTCGGCTTCCTGCGCTCCCCCATGTACAGCTACATGCCCGGCCCCGACGACATCTACGTCTCCCCCTCGCAGATACGCCGTTTCGGCCTGCGCAAGGGCGACGTGATCTCCGGCCAGATCCGCCCCCCCAAGGAGGGCGAGCGCTACTTCGCCCTGCTGCGCGTCTCCGAAATCGGCTTCCAGCCCCCCGAAGCATCCAAGAACGTCGTCCTCTTCGACAACCTCACCCCCCTCTACCCCGACAGCCGTCTGGTGATGGAGAACGGGGACAAGAACTACTCCTCCCGGGTCATCGACCTCATGGCCCCCATCGGCCAGGGACAGCGCGGCCTGATCGTGGCCCCGCCCCGCACCGGCAAGACCATGCTGCTCCAGACCATCGCCAACTCCATCAACGCCAACAACCCTGACGTGTACCTCATCGTGCTGCTCATCGACGAGCGCCCCGAGGAAGTCACGGACATGGAGCGCACGGTCAAGGCCGAGGTGGTCAGCTCCACCTTCGACGAGCCGCCCCAGCGCCACGTGCAGGTGGCCGAGATGGTCATGGAGAAGGCCAAGCGCCTGGTCGAGCGCAAGCGCGACGTGGTGGTCCTCTTGGACTCCATCACCCGCCTGGGCCGCGCCTACAACGCCGTGACCCCCTCCAGCGGTCGCGTGCTCTCCGGCGGCCTGGACGCCAACGCCCTGCAGCGCCCCAAGCGCTTCTTCGGCGCGGCGCGCAACATCGAGGAAGGCGGTTCGCTGACCATCATGGCCACCGCCCTCATCGACACCGGTTCGCGCATGGACGAAGTCATCTTCGAAGAGTTCAAGGGCACCGGCAACATGGAGCTCTACCTGGACCGCCACCTTTCCGAAAAACGCATCTACCCCGCCATCGACATCAACCGCTCCGGAACCCGCAAGGAAGAACTGCTCCTGCCCGAGGACCAGCTCAACCGCGTGTGGATTCTGCGCAAGTTCCTGGCTCCCATGAGCTCCATCGACTCCATGGAGTTCCTCCTGGACAAGATGCGCGGCACCAAGAGCAACAAGGAATTCCTGGACATGATGAACCGCTAGCGGTTTCATCCAGCAAGCACGCAATCACCGGGGAGGCCATCTGGCCTCCCCTTTTTTGTTGCCGCGCCTTGCCCGGTGGTTTGCCTCCCGGCGCAAAATGGGGTTACGGTATGAACACCCTCTATCCTGCACGCGCCCGCGAGGAGACCCGCATGCCGCTCACGCCCGAAGAGATCATCCGCGTTCTCGGACTCAAGAAGCACCCCACCTGCGGTTTTGTGGCGGAGACCTACCGCAGCGCCCACGCGGTTCCCGGCGGGGCGCTGCCAGCAGGATTCGAAGGACCGCGCCCCCTGGGGTCCGTGCTGTACTTCATGGTCACTCCGAACGCTCACATTGCGCTGCACCGCATCCGCTGCGACCAGATGTACCATCACTACCTGGGAAGCCCGCTGGAGGCGCTGCTGCTCTATCCGGACGGCACGGGCGAGAAACTCACGACCGGGCCGGATCTGCTCTCGGGAATGCGCCCGCAACTCTTCATCCCAGGTGGCACGTTCCACATAACGCGCCTCCAGCCTGGCGGCGGGTTCGCCCTGCTGGGAACAACGGAATGGCCCGGTGTGGAGCTTCCTGACGTGGAACTGGGCGACCCACAGGTTCTTGCCGGACAGTTCCCCCGGCACGCGGACGACATTTGGGCCTTCGTGAGGGAAAACGCACTCCCGCGTTCCTGATTCCTTGGGCGCTCGCGCAGCTCTTCAGGGTCGGAATCCGTCTTTTTCGTTGCCGATACTTCCGATTCGGATGTATGGCTAATCAATCTCTCCTCTCAGTCGTCCCGAGGGACGCACCGGCAGGCAGCCACCTTTCGCGATAACCAGGTTCGTTGAGGTTATCCTCCCCATCTTATCCCAGCAGGAGGGGATATGAAACTCTCGCACAAGCTCATCCTTTCCTTTTCATTCATCCTTCTTACTTCCTGTCTTCTGGGAGCAGTGGGCTATTTCGGGATGGCCAGCATATTCAAGGACGCCAACGAACTGGCCACGAATTGGATGCCGACCATCAAGGTGGTGAGTGAAATTGAATCGGAAACGAACCGTTTCAGGCGAACCCAGATGCTTCATATTCTCACGACGTCCGAAACGGACATGAGGCAGCTTGAAAAGGAAATGACCGATACTCTCCAGCTGGTGCAGAAACTCATCAAGCAATACGAGCCCCTGATGACGGAGCCTGCGGAGAGGGAGAATTTCCCCAAGTTCCTCGCAGCCTGGGAGAAGTATGTAGGATTGTCCAAGACCATCATGGAACTTTCATCCAGCAATCAAAATGAACAAGCAGGGAAACTCATTGCCGGCGACTCCCGGCAGGTTTTCCGGGAAGCCCAGAAGTATCTGACCATCTTGGTTGGCGTGAATATCAAAGGCGGCCAGGACAGCGCCAAAGACGCAGTTGAGGCCTTCAGTTCCGGCAGGTTCTGGATCATCCTGACCTTGTGCGTCTGCATCGCCGCGGGAACGTTGCTGGCATTGCTTCTTACCCGCAACGTGCTGGGCCAGCTCGGGGAGGACCCCGGCTATCTGCAGAACGTGGCCACCGAGATCGCAGGCGGCAACCTCGACCTGAAGTTCAAGCCGGTCTCCGGCTCAGGCGGCGTCTACGCCGTGCTCATCAAGATGGTGGAGAACCTGAAGGCCAAGATCTCCGAGGCCGACCGCAAAACCGAAGAAGCGGCAAAGGAAGCCGAGGCCGCCCGGCAGGCCACCGCCGAAGCGCAGGAAGCCAAGGCCATGGCCGAGCGGGCCAAGGCGGAAGGCATGTTCCAGGCGGCCGAGCAGCTTCAGGACGTGGTGGCCATCGTCACCTCGGCCTCGGAGGAGCTCTCCGCGCAGATCGAGCAGTCATCCCACGGCTCCGAGCAGCAGGCCAGGCGCATATCGGAAACCGCCACCGCCATGGAGGAGATGAACGCCACCATCCTGGAAGTCGCGAAAAACGCCTCGCAATCGTCGCAGAGCACCGAGGAGGCCAAGTCCAAGGCTGAGGAGGGCGCTGCCATCGTCACCCAGGTGGTCAAGGGCATCGGCGACGTGCAGATCCAGGCAGTGGAGCTCAAGTCGGACATGGACTCGCTCGGCAAACAGGCTTCCGGCATCGGACAGATTCTGAACGTCATCTCCGACATTGCGGACCAGACCAACCTGCTGGCCCTGAACGCCGCCATCGAGGCGGCCCGTGCAGGCGAGGCCGGACGAGGCTTCGCGGTGGTGGCGGACGAAGTGCGCAAGCTGGCCGAGAAGACCCAGGCCGCCACCAAGGAAGTGGGCGACGCCATCCACGGCATCCAGAACGGCACCTCCAAGAACATCCAGAACGTCGAGCGCACCGTGAAGACCATCGAGCTGGCCACGGACCAGGCCAACAAGTCCGGAGACGCTCTGGGGTCCATCGTGCGCCTCATCGAGACCGCGTCCGATCAGGTCCGGTCCATCGCCACGGCCTCGGAGCAGGAGTCGGCCGCATCCGAAGAGATCAACAGGGCCATCGAGGAGGTGAGCACCATCTCCTCGGAAACAGCCCAGGCCATGACTCAGGCCGCCCAGGCCGTGTCGGACCTGGCCCATCAGGCCCAGGTTCTCCAGAACCTCATCACGGCCATGAAGAACGAGGGCGGCGCGCAGACGCAGCTCCCCTCCGGGGCGCGCAAGGCGCTGGCCTGAAATGTGCCGTCTGCCCTGACTCTTCGAGCGTGAGTCTCAGAAGTCGGGCGCTACGGCCGCCTTTCAGACTTCGCGCAACCCCCTCCCGGTCAAGCCGGGAGGGGTTCCTGTTTTCTGGGCTGGGCGCGTCGATGAAGGAAGAGAAAGTCATACGAAACGTTCAGCCCCTAGCGCATGAACAGAAATCAGGCTAACGTGGATATATCTATGGACACAGCCCTTATGTGAAGATCCCGGAGCAAGGCTGGGAATCACATCGACCCGATGATAATAATCAGTCGCAATAACACTGCATTAGACGAATGCGTAAGACCTGGGAGATGCCGGATGACCGAAAGACTGCCCAATCACCGGAACGATGACGTCTGCGCATCCTCAGCGAACAAAACGCTAGAAGCCTTCATCCGGTTGTACCGGGTCTCAGACCAATCCATTGTCCAAATCCTCGATTCTGCCCTCGAAGAAACCCTGTCGATCACGGAAAGCGACGTTGGCTATATCTATTTCTATGACGAGGCCACACGTCTTTTCACGCTCTATTCCTGGTCAAACTCGGCCATGGCTTCATGTGCGGTTGTTGAAAAGAAAACAAGCTACGAACTGGATAAGACAGGGCTCTGGGGCGAAGCGGTGAGAATGAGAAAGCCTCTCATGGTAAACGACTACCCAGCTCCCCACCCGCTTAAACGAGGGCAGCCTGAAGGCCATGTTGCCCTGAAAAATTTTCTTACGATTCCGATATTTCACAACGATGCTATCGTTGCGGTTATCGGTGTGGGCAACAAGAAGAGTGACTACACTGTAACGGATGTTCACCAGCTTGAACTGTTCTCCAAAGGGGTTTGGGAACTTGTGCTCCGCAAGCAATTTGAGCAGCAGCTTGCGGAAAGCAGCCACATATTTCGTTCTCTTGTCGACACAAGCCTGGATGCAACGTTTCTTACCTCTACAGACGGTACAATTCACTATGCGAACAAAGCCGCATGTGGATTGTTCCGAATGACAAGCGAGGAACTACAGCAGGCTGGTCGCAAAGGCCTTGTTGACCCAACAGACAATCGCTCTGCCAAGCTTATCCAAGAAAGAGATCAGTTCGGCAAAGCAAAAGGGGAACTCCGTTTTAACCGAAAAGACGGAAGTACTTTCGAAGGCGAGATTTCCTCGGCAATCATTTCTGGGATTTCACTGGGGGACCGAGCCAGTGTGGTCATACGGGATGTGTCCGACCGGAAGCGCTATGAGCAAAAACTCAAGAAGGCGCTCGCATTCAACAACACTATTCTGGAACACGCCACGGTAGGTATTGCTGTGTACAGCGCAACAAGCGGTCGCTGCGCACTGGCAAACAAAACACTTGCAGATTTCCTCGGAGGCACTGTGGATGGCCTGCTCGCGCAGAACTTCCGTGAACTCGACACATGGAAAAAGACGGGACGCATTGAACTGGCGGAACGTGTTCTGGCTGAAAGGACCACGGTCAAGGCGGACAATAGATTCACCAGTTCATTCGGGAAGGATGTCTACCTGGAGAGCACCTTCGCGGCCATTGAAACAGGGGGGAAATCATACCTGCTCCGCGTGGAAAAGGACATCTCCGAGAGGAAACGATTAGAAAAAGAGATAAGCGACCAACTTGAATTCGTGAATACACTTATCGACACAATCCCCTCTCCGCTCTACCTTAAGGATGTCTCTGGTCGTTACATTCGGTGCAACCGAGCCTATGAGGCTCTTCGTGGAACAGGAAAAGATGATATATTCGGCAAAACTGCTTACGACATGCTTCCTCGTGAAACTGCCGATTTCCACTCCAGCAAAGAAATAGAGATGTACGCAACAGGAACTGCAATTTCGTACGAAACACAAACCACAACGGCCAATGGAGAGAAACGGGACATCATCTTCAACAAGGCCCCCTTCATGGACACAGATGGCAACGTCAGGGGATTGATCGCCATCATGACAGACATTTCCGAGAGAAAGTGTGCTGAGAGTGAGATTGCAGAGCGAGAGGCCACTCTCAGAAAGATCCTCGAGGGCATTAATGCGGGGATTATCATCGTCGACCCAAAGACGTTTGCCATAGTTGATGTCAACGAGGCTGCCGAGAAGATATTGGGTGAACCAAAGGCTGCTATTATTGGCAGACCTTGCCGCAGTTTCAAGTGGACTCGAGAAAGAGATGGTGCAGTCGAGGAATCGTGTCCGCTCCTTGATGGCAACATAAACGATGAGGAATACAGGGTTGAGCGGTTGGACGGAACAACCGTCCCCGTGATAAAGACGGTCATCTCCGTGATGCGGTCCAACCAACTCCTCATTTTCGAAATTTTTTTCGACATTACCGCCAGAAAGACCATGGAGCGCCAGCTCGCGCTGGCACATCGCCTGGAATCCATCGGCGGCCTGGCTGCTGGAATCGCTCATGAAATCAATACTCCTATCCAGTATATCGGGGACAACCTGAGCTTCCTGGAATCAGCATGGGCAGAATTGTCCGCTGCTCTTGCGCAACAAGCAGAACGCACCACGGGCGGCGACTCAGACCTGAAATTCCTCATGGAAGAAGCGCCCAAGGCGTTGACCCAGTCCCGCGAGGGGGTAGCCCGCGTGGCTGAAATCGTCAGCGCCATGAAGCGATTCGCTCATGTCGGCGGAGAAGAAAAAAGCCTGCTGGACGTGCCCAAAGCTATTCAGAATACTGTCATGATCTCCCGCAATGAATGGAAATACCACTCGGAAATCCAGCTGGATCTTGATCCTTCAATGCAGTTTCTCTCTTGTTTTCCCGGCGATTTCAACCAGGCGCTCCTCAATATAATGGTGAACGCCAGCCACGCAAATACTGAAAAGTACCACGATCGCGAAGACAAGGGGACCATAACTGTCAAAACGAGGCGCGATGGGAGATGGTTCGTGTTGTCCCTGGCTGACACGGGATGCGGCATCCCCGAGCAGAATCTTCACCGCATTTTCGACCCCTTCTTCACCACCAAAGAGGTTGGGAAAGGCACGGGGCAAGGGTTGGCTCTCTGCCATGACATCGTTGTGAAAAAGCACGGGGGCTCCATTGATGTGCGCTCTGAAGTTGGCCATGGCACGACATTCTTCCTGCGTTTTCCCCTCCAAAAGGAAGGAAATGAGACACTACAATGAAGCCCTCAATCATATTTGTAGATGACGAGCCTAACATTCTGGATGCGCTCAAGCGCATGCTCTATCCCATGCGCCAAGCCTGGGACATGACGTTCTGCCTGGGCGCGCTTCAAGCACTCAACATACTGGGGAAAAAGAAGCATGACATCCTCGTCACGGACCTGCTTATGCCGGACATGGACGGCGGAAAGCTCCTTGAGGAAGTTCATGCTCGACACCCTGATATAACCCGCATCGTGCTTTCCGGGCACTCAGGGAATAAACTTGCCCTGAAGGCATCCCGCTATGCCCACCAGTTCCTTGCCAAGCCCGTTCAGTCCGATGAATTGAAGCGCGCCATTGAGCGCGTTGTCACCCTGCGCGAGGTTTTTGTAAGCCCCTGCGTGCAAAAGCTGATAACCAGGATCGACACGCTTCCCACCCTCCCTGAGATTCACAGACGCATATTGGCAGAATTGAACGCGCCTGAGCCCTCAATGAAGCTCGTCTCCGACTTGATCTCCCAGGACATGGGGCTGTCGGTCAGCATGCTGAAACTGGTGAACTCGGCGTTTTTTGGATTGCGGACCAAGGTCTCGAGCCCCGCCCACGCGGTGAACTTGCTCGGACTGGACGTGATATCGGGACTTGTGCTCACGGTGCAGCTCTTTTCAAGGTTCGATGCAACACAGCATAAGGGATACGACCTTGACCGCCTTTGGAAGCACTGCCTCAGTACAGGGTGTATATGCAAAGCCTTGGCGCGGGCGGAGGGATTGACCCAGGCGGAACAAGACGAACTCTACGTGACAGGCCTTCTTCACGACGTAGGAAAGTTGATCCTGTTATGTTCCGCGCAAGACATGTACGAATCAGTTCTAGCGACATGCAGGAAAGATAATATTGCAATCTGGAGAGCCGAACGCGACCAACTTGAATGCACCCACGCAGAACTTGGCGCATACTTACTAGGCCTATGGGGTCTTCCTGACAAGACCATTACGAGTGTTTTTCACCACCACCATCTTATGCAGTACTCTGGAGACATTCCTCTTCATGCAACTATTGTCCATGTGGCCAACGCCCTGGACCATGAAATGAACGTGGAGAACCCTCACTATGACCAGGACCGATGGAATCTTGACGCAATTGATCACTTCGGTTTCACTGATCGCCTGCCTGGCTGGAAGAATCACGCTGAGGCAGCGCTAACGGAGGTCTGTTCAGATGAACATTAAAATCCTGATAGTTGACGACGACACGAATCTCCTGGACTCAATGCGTCGCGGCCTTTGCCGCCGCTATAACATCGTCGTGGCCGGCGGCCCCGACGAGGCACTTAAGACTGTCAAAGAGCAGGGGCCGTTCGCTGTTGTGATCTCGGACTTACGGATGCCGGGCATGGATGGGGTCCGTTTTCTGGAAAAGGTAAGGGATATGGAGCCCACCACCGTAAGGATGATGCTCACCGGACATGGTGACCTTGATGCGGCAATGGCCGCAGTCAATGAGGGGAGCGTCTTTCGGTTCATGACCAAGCCCTGCCCTGCGGAAATCCTTATCCGCGCCCTGGATGCCGGGATTGCCCAATACAAACTGGTAACAGCCGAAAAGGAGTTGCTGCGGGGGACATTGCGCGGGTGCATCAAGGTACTCGTGGATATTCTCAACCTTGTCAGCCCTGAGGCCTTCAGTCGGGGGGAGCGGGTCAAGCGGCTTCTCATGGCGTTGTCCAAAAGGCTCGGACTGACCAACACCTTGAAGCTCGAACTGGCGGGAATGCTCTCCCAGATAGGCATGGTGGCGGTCCCCCAGGACATTATCTTCAAGCGATTTCGCGGTGAGCAGCTGACGCCGGAGGAAGCCCAGATTTATCGCATGCACGCCACGGTGGCCACCACCCTTCTTTCCCAGATACCGCGAATGAACGACGTGGGAGAAATTATCGGAAACCAGCTGGACTGTTTCACAAACCCGGAGATAGCGAGGCTGCCGGAAGGCGCGGTGTATCTGAACCTGTGCCTGGAATACGATGACCTCGACCTGCTCGGCGTGGACAAGGAAGCCGCCATAGAGTCCATGCGCGGCAAGTGGGCTGCGAATTTTCCCTTGGTGTTCAAGGGATTCGAGGAGATGGTCTTCAGCGATGACGGTTTCGTACCCAGACTTGTCCCATTCAAGGAGGTTCGCGTTGGCATGATTCTGCGCCAGGACATTTTCGACGACAGCAATCTTCTGATCATGGCCAAAGGCCAGGAGATCACTGAAATCGCCCTGCTCAGGATTTCCAAAATGCGCGAGAGTTTCAAGCTCCCGGACAAGATGAATGTCCTGGTTCCACTCCAAGCGATCTGAGACGGAACCAGGCGAAACAAACCAAACTCTGACAAATGCGGACATACGCCATCATTTTCTGACTGGAGGAACCATGAGGCAATGCATCCTTACCGTCGCACAGGCAAGGGCGATAATCGAAGAGGGACACAAGCTGCTTCTGGCCGGAGATGAGAATGTGCTGCGCAAACTTCCCAAGGGCAACTGGATAGGCGGAACGATCCCCTATTTCATCACCCACGACCAGGGCGGCATGATGTCCCGCACGGCTCTTTTCGCCACGGACATAAGCGACGTGGTTGAGACCATGGAGATCGTCCGTTACGATCACAACAATTTGTCCAAGGTATTCACGGATGGGGCGGACCACTCATTCAGCTTCATCATCATCCCTGCCCGCAGCATCGCGCACCTGGCTTTCGCCTTGAACGCCCCCCGCTATCAAGACTTCGGCAAACGCCCTCTTGTGGGGTGGATATCCGGCGTTCACCTGGACGAGTTGGGCGAGATCACCCCGAAAGTCTACAACGGCACGACCGGCGCGGCCTTTAGCGAAGGGGCGCTCGTGCTCCATGCGGATTTGATCCCTGGGAAAGCGGCCAAGTTGGGCATCATCAATCTTTTCGAACAAGGCGACGGAGACAGCCTGACATTTCCGGTTGACGGTTTTTCCGCCAGGGTTGTTTTCGTCAACGGAGAAAAGGACAATCTCGCAGCATACATCACTCAAAACAGACTCGACACCAAGCTCCCGCTTGTGGCCAACTATAACGGCATCATGGCTAACACCAGCTTCCAGAACGTTGACGACGTATCTGAAGAAGTGACGTTTTATGCTCCAGTATTCAAAGACGTTGTCTACAAGCACGCCCGCCCTGTCTCCAATTACGAAACAGCATTCAAGGAGCACTTGGGCACAAAACAACAGATCACGGAGGATAAGGTCGTATTCTCATGCAACTGCATCCTGAACTACCTCTATTCCGGGCTGGAGGGCAAAACCACCGATCCGTTTTCCGGCCCCGTCACCTTTGGTGAAATCGCTGCGCAGCTTCTGAACCAAACCCTTATTTTCCTGGAGATACTCGATGACGGTCAGTGAGCACTCGTCTGCACTTCTGATCGCGTAGTCAGCCATGGTATCCACTTCGGAGGTGGGCGCATGCCCTCACCTCCGACGATCAGGGCGACTAGCTGAATCTGGCGACAGAGTACCCAGGACACGCAGGACAAGTCAGAGCTCGTTTGGCAGAACACTTCGCCGCGCGTGTAACCAATCCCGGCGCCAAAGCGGCTACACTCCGAGGAAACCCCACTCCCCCCGGTTGCCAACAGCACCAAAGGGTTTATACACAAGGCCATGCCGCGACGCTTTTCCATCACCGTCCAGAACGTGCTGCGCAATCTGGTCCGCACCCTGGCCCGCGCCCTAGCGCTCATCCTGGCCATGACGCTGATCGCGCCTTCGCCCCTGTCCGTGACCCCGGCCAACGCCAGCTATTTCAACTTCGGGATCAAGGAAGAGAAGGAACTCGGCGACAAGTTCAACGTGCTCATCCGCTCCAAGCTCCCCATGATCGAGGACTCCGAGGTCGTGGATTACGCCCGCGACGTGGTGGACCGGCTGGCCAGGCAGATGCCGCCCCAGCCCTTCCCGTTCAGCGTGGCCGTGGTGCAGGACAACGCCATCAACGCCTTTGCCGCTCCCGGCGGCTACGTCTTCGTGTTCACGGGCCTCATGCTCAACATGAACCACGATTCCGAGGTGGCGGGCGTGCTGGCCCACGAACTGGCCCACGTCACCCAGCGCCACATCGCCAAGCGCGTGGAGCAGGGACGCATCCTGAGCATCGCCTCCATCCTGGGCGTGCTGGCGGGGTTCGCCCTGGGCGCGGCCACCGGACAGCGCGACGCCGCCGGAGCCATGATGATGGGCTCCCAGGCCGCAGCCACGCAGGCCATGCTCAATTACTCGCGCGACGACGAACGCGAGGCCGACGAGGTGGGCATGAACTACCTCTCCTCGGCGGGATACCCGCCGCGCGGGCTGCCCCAGGCCTTCGACGTGATGCAGCGCATGAAGATCTTCAAGGGATACGGATCCATCCCGGCCTATCTGTCCACCCACCCGGACATCACCGAGCGCATCGGCTACCTGTCCGAGCGCGTGAGCCGCATGCCCAAGGACGTGGTGTCGCGCCCGGACCGCGACGAGCGTTTCCTGCGCGTGCAGACCATCATCCGCGCCCGCTACGGCGACCCCGCCGCCGCCATCGCCTATTACGGGAAAAAGGGCTCCTCCATGACCCGGCTGGACCGCCTGGGGCTGGCCATGGCCCTTGGCCGCACCAACGAGAACGCCCGCGCCCGCCAGGCTTTCGACGAAGCCCTGAAAGAGGGCGGCAACGACGCCCTGTGGCAGCGCGAGGGGGGACGGTTCTTCCTGAAGCTGCGCGATTTCGACCGGGCGGGCACGCTTCTTCACCGCGCCGTGGAGCTGAACCCGAAAGACATGGTGGCCTCGGCGGAATACGCCTTGATCCTGGCCCAGGAGCGCCGCTACCCCGAGGCGCTCACCCTCATGCGCAAGGTGGCAACCTTCGCGCCGGAATCAGCCGAGGTGCGCCAGATGCTGGGACGCATCTACGGCGAATCGGGCGACATGTTCCGCGCGCACCTGAACCTGGCCTACGCGGCAGTGTATTCCAATGACGCGCGCCAGTCCCTGATGCAGATGGAAAAGGCCAGGAACTACGTCCGCACGGAAGAAGACCGCAAGGAAGTGGCCCGGCTGGACAAGGTATTCAGGGAACGTTCGGAGTATTGGCCCAAGGGGCCGATGTAGGAATCGCAGGCCTGCACCTGGGGCAGCGCGCAGGAGTCGCAAGAGTGGCGTTCGCATGAAACGTTCATGTTACCCACGAACCCAAGCCAGAAGAACCAGTGATTGTGTTTGTGAAAACCATATTCATGGTTTTCACATACGCGATACTACGCCTTCGGCAGACTGAACACGAATTCGCTGCCCTGACCCACCGTGCTGGTGACGGCGATATCCCCGCCGTGCGCCGTGAGCACGGCCTTCACCAGCGACAGCCCAAGCCCGAGCCCCCGGTGGGAGCGGCTCTTGTCACCCCGGTAGAGACGCTCGAAGATGCGCGGGATGTCTCCGGAGGGGATGCCTTCGCCCTGGTCGCTCACCGCCACCCGAACCCGTCCGTTGTCCATCCACGCGCTGACCTGCACCTGCCCGCCGGGCTTCGAATACTTGAGCGCGTTGTCCAGCAGGTTGGCCAGCACCTGGCGCACACGCCCTGCGTCGGCCAGGGCGAACAACCCCGGCGCAGCGTCGCAGATCAGGATTATCCCCTGCTCCTGGGCCAGATAGTCGTAGATCTCCACGCCCTCTTCCACCAGAACGGCCATGTCCACCCGTTCGATGGACAACCGCATGGTTCCGGTCTCAGCCTCCGAGATGTCCATGAGGGTGTTCAACGTGGTGCGGATGCGCTCGTTCTCCTCGGCGATGTCCATGAGCGCCTCGCGCAGGCCCTGTTGCGACAGGTTGGACTGGAGCGCCGTCTCCACCACGGCCTTGGCGCGGGTGAGCGGCGTGCGCAGGTCGTGGGCCACGTTGTCCAAAGCGTCGCGCATGCCCTGGATCAGGGTGGAGATGCGCTCCAGCATGGAGTTGAACAGGCTGGCCAGCTCGTCCAGTTCGTCGCCGGTGCCGCGCGTGGGCACGCGGGCGGTCATGCTGCCGCCCCCGATGGAGTTCACGGTGCCTATCAGGTCGCGGATGGGCGCAAGGGACCTGTCGGCCTGGATGGCTCCCACCACCACCCCAAGAAGGACCACCGTGGCCGTGATGAACAGGAAGATGCGCTTGAATTCCGAGAGCAGGGCCTCGCGCTGGTGGGCGTCGCCCCCAACGATGAGAAAAGTCCCGCTTCCCAGCTTGCGCGAGGTGATCTCGAACACGCCGCCGCCCGCCCCAGGCTGTTCCAGCAGTTGCCACTGCGCGGCCTCGAGGGAGCGTGGTTCGAGCCGGCCCGGGGGAAGCGTCTCCCAGCCGGGCGGGGACACCGTCAGGCGTTCGACCCCGGACGGGTCGAGGATGCGCACGAAGTACTCGGACTCCTCGTATTCCTCGGTGTCGCGCCGGATGAAGTCCAGCAGGGCGGGCAGGCCTTTTGTCCGCTCGATATAACTGTATTCGTTGAGTTTTTCCGTCAGCAGCTTCTGATCCTGCGAGCGCACCACCCCCGCCAGGAGCACGTAGGCGATAATGAACAGGAGCATCGAGCTGACGATGTAGAGCAAGGCATAGATCGCGGTCAGCCTGAAGGCGGTGCTGCGTCTAATCCTGCCGAGGAGGCTTGAGGACATAACCGACCCCCCTCAGGGTGGAGAGCATCTTGGGCTGGAAGTCGCGGTCGATCTTGTTGCGCAGGCGGCACACCAGCACGTCCACCACGTTGGTCTGGGGGTCGAAGGTGTAGTTCCAGACGTGCTCCATGATCATTGTCTTGGAGAGCACCTTGCCCGGGTTTCGCAGGAAGAATTCCAGAAGGGAGAACTCCCGGGGTTGCAGGGTGAGCACCGTGCCGTCACGCATCACCTCGCGGGTGAGCAGATTCATGCTCAGGCTGCCCACCACCAGCTGGGTGGTCTCGGCGCTGCTGGTGGAACGCCGGATGAGGGCCTGAAGCCGCGCCAGCAGCTCGGCAAAGGAGAAAGGCTTGGCCAGGTAGTCGTCCCCGCCGGACTGCAAGCCCTTGACCCGGTCGTCCACGGAGCGTTTGGCCGAGAGGATGATCACGGGCGTGTTCACCCTGCTCTTGCGCATCTCCTCGATGAGCTTCAGGCCGTCCATGCCCGGCAGCATCAGGTCGATAACGGCGGCGGAGTAGGTTTCCGAGAGGGCCATGTGCAGGCCGTCCGCACCGTCGGCGCACTGGTCCACGGCGAAACCATTTTGCTTGAGGCCCTGGGCGATGAAGGCCGAAATCTTGGGGTCGTCTTCCACGAGTAGGATGCGCATGGTTTGGATGGATAGACCCGGCAACCGTGGCTGTCAACGCGATCAACCCTTCGAGAGCCTTTCAATTGTGTAATAGCCAGGAAAGGGACCGGTAATGAATGCTGGCGTAGCTCTCTTCCCACGCAAAGCAGCCGGATTCCCCCCACACCGGTTGCCTAGTTTTCGACAAAACCATCTCAAAGACTGTTAATCCAAGGAGATCAGAAAATGAAAAAGGCCGTTATCTTCGCCGTTGCCTCCTGCCTGCTGTTCAGCTCCGTTGCTTTCGCTTTCGAAGGCTCCAAGTCCACCTCCGACAAGGGCTCCTACACCGAGCAGATGGCCAAGAAGACCAAGAAGACCAAGAAGGCCGCCCCCGCCAACTAAGCGGCGCGCTGTTTTCATGTCGAACGAAAAGGCCCTGCGGGGCCTTTTCGCGTTTCACGTGCCTTGGGCTCGAGCGGCGCACGCATCAAAGCGCACATTCAGGGGGCTTTCATGAAGGGCGCTTTACCGGGTGAACCAGGAGCAGGGGAAGGCGAATTGGCATACGCCCCGCAGAAGCCCCGTCCCACTGGAGAGCGTTGAACCATTACATCGGGCAGGGTCCCAACACACAATCCCGCTGTACAGTCCCGACAAGGGACCCGGCAAACGAAAAGCCCCGGCCATCTCAGGGATGGCCGGGGCTGGTTGCTTCGTGATGATCAGGCGGATCGCCGTCTAGTCTATCCTGCCGATCTCTCTGAGCTGGCTGGAAGGACAGGTGTCGCAGGAGTAGCAGTCCTCGCAGCCGCCCTTGTAGGGGTAGCCGGTGAACACCGCGTAGATGCGGTTGAGGCAGCCCTTGTCGTCCCACTCCAGGTCGAGCTTCTTGAACTTCTTCTTCACCTCGCGGGTGGGCGTGGGCAGCGGCATGCATCCGCCGATGAGCTCCGGCATCACGCTCTGGGCTGCGCACATCACCAGGGTGATGGCCAGATGGTGGAAGGCGAAGCCGTGGTGGGAGTTCTTCTCGAAGGCCTGCTGCACTTCGTTTTCGGTCTGCGCGTCCAGATAGACAAGCAGGAAGCCGTCCTCGCCGTCGGAGGGCTCCATCTTGTAGGCCTGCACCTGGCCCTGCCACTTGTCCCAATAGTGTTCAAGAAGTTCGGTCAGCTCGCGCTCAAGGCGCATGAGCCCGCTGATCTCCATGTAGTATTCCATGTCGAACTCGGGCTGGGTTTCGATCTTCTCCAGGCTCATGTTTTCCTTGCCCACGCGATGCTCCTTGGGAATGAATTGCTGGGGCTGGGATGTAGCCTGTTTGGGCCTTGGGGGCAACGTCCTTGCCCGATGCCCCTGCGCGCGGGCGCGGACTCGATACCAGCCCAGAGGGCATGAAGCGAACCGCAGGGAACCATTCATCATGTTTTCAACAACGCGACACTAACGCCCCGGAGGCAGGGTCACGCCGAGAAGAAGCACCCGCTTGTCGCCCCCGGAAAACATTCCCTGGAACCGGGCCATGCCCGCCGGGTCGGACAGATTCAGCTTGGTGACGCCCGACTTGGGCAGGGCCTGATACAGCCAGCGCCCGCCTGAGCCGTCCGGCAGGATGACGCCAACGTGGTAGTGCTGGAGCGTGTAGCCCTTGCGCCGCCCGGTCTGGCTGAAGCTCACCAGACAGGCCTGGTCCGGGCCGATCTGCGTAAGCGCCTTTTTCCAGGCAGCCTGATCCGCCACCGGGAAGCCCAGGGCCGTGCTGCCGCTGTCCAGGGTGGAAACCTGCCTGGGTTCGGGCAGCAGCCAGCGCCGGGACAACCCCTCGGACAGGTTCAGGATCAGGTCGTAGCCGAAATCCCAGTCCTGCCCCATGGCGCTCGCCGGGCCGGAATCGCCCAGGCGGTCGCGCCCGGCCTGGCGCGCGGGCGGACCGGACGGGGCGATCATGCGCATGAGGCAGTAGTCCAGGCCGGAGCAGTTGAGGCCCGGCGAAGGGAAGGTCTGCTCGGGGTGCTCGAACAACGTCCAGCGTCCGGCCTCGTCGCGCACGCCGTCCGGGCGGTAGGGGATGCCCAGGAGCTGGTCGGCACGGGTGGTCAGGTCGGCGGCGTGGCTCGCCTGAACTGGGAGAACTCCCAGCGCGGCGAGGAACAGCAAAAGGAGCGCGGTTGTCTTGTTCATCAGTAGTAAAGCTCGATGACGTCTTCCGGGATGGTGAAGATCACCGAATACCCCTGGTTGTTCTGCGGTCCGGCGGGTTGGGTCGCCGAAAACATGACGGCCGGGCTGGTGGACACGGACATACCCCCAGCGGTGCGGACGTAAGTAATCATGCTGGACGCCTGGTATGCAAAGAAGTCCAGGGTGACGCTGAACGTCGCGGGCTGCGAAGTGCGCGATCCGATGGGCGCGGCTTCGGCTGTTATCGCGGGCGGCACCGCAAGGGCAAGAGAAATGAGGAGAATGAACAGAAGGGATTTCATGGATGTCTCCTGATTGCGCGTTTCGAAATGCATGAATGTGCTTTCAAGGCTCAAACCCAAAACCGCATGACCGTATCGTGGGGATGCGGCCTTAGAAAAAGAGCAGCCGGAAGATGAAATCGGGAATTTCCAGGGTCAGCCCATGTTCGACACCGTCAAGGCGGCCAATGCCGTCGAGCTCCCCCGGAGAAAGCACCACCAGGAGGCCCGTGGCGGTCTTGGCGTAGGTGACGGGATTGTTCGAAACGTAGCGCGACGTGCCAATGACCGGGCGGGCCGTGACCGTGTCGTCAGGTGCGCCGACCACTGTGACGCCGATGGCCTGCGCCGACGCGGGCGCAGGCAGCCACACGCAGGCCGAAACAGCCATTGCGGCCAAGAGGGAATGGAAACGGTGCATGGTGGAACCTCCATCCGAACATTTTGGGATGATACCCCCATGCTCCCGTTCCTGGCGCCAGTCAATTCTTTCGCCTTGCCGGGTCCCGGCCTATTCCCGACATCCTGCTGCCGGGATTTGATTGCACGCCACTTTAAATCCGTGGCATACGGCAGCGTGGGCAGCTTGCCCAAGGAGGCCCCGTATGACCAGAGATGAAATACACAAGGAAATGGTGGCGATGTTGGGCTTGGTGCCCTCAATGTTCGAGACCATCCCGGATTCTTCCCTGGAACTCGAGTGGAACCTGTACAAGCAGGTGCAGTTCGCTCCCGGAGCCATCCCCAACAAGTACCGCGAACTCATCGGGGTGGCCATCTCCGCCATCTCGAAATGCCGGTACTGCGCCTTTTACCACACGGAGCTGGCAAAGCTGAACGGCGCAACCCAGGCCGAGATCGAGGAAGCGGTGCATTACGCCAAGTCCAGCGCCGGGTGGAGCGCCTACCTGAACGGCATGCAGGTGGATTTCGAGAAGTTCAAAGGCGAAATACGCAAAGCCTGTGACCATGTGCGGCAAGGCTCGGTGGACCCGGGCGACATGTCGGAGTGATGAACCGGCCGCCGCCGTCGGCTTGGAATGAGACGAAACACAAATGCCGGGGCAAGTGTTCTCCACTCGCCCCGGCATTTGCCGTTCGCTTTATTATGAGGCCCGCCCTCGACGTCTCGCGCAGAGGCTCGCGCCCGGCCTAGGCCTTGTCGCGCTTCTTCTGGCTGTGCAGCAGGTGGCGCTTTCCGGCGTTCAGTTCGGCCTTGCGCAGGCGGATGGACAAGGGCGTCACCTCCACCAGCTCGTCGTCGCGCACGAAGTGGATGGCCCGCTCCAGGGTCATGGGGCGGATGGGGGTCAGGACGCAGTTCTCGTCCTTGCCCGAGGCGCGCATGTTGGTGAGCTTCTTTTCCTTGCAGGGGTTGATGTCCAGGTCGTTGTCGCGGTTGTGCTCGCCCACGATCATGCCCTCGTACACCGGGTCGCCTGCGGTGATGAACATCTCGCCGCGCGGCTCCAGGTGGAACAGGCCGTAGGCCACGCCGACGCCGGAGCGGTCGGCCACCAGGGAGCCGGTGAACCGGGTGGGGAAGTCGCCCCGGTACAGCTCGTAGCCTTCCAGGAGGGAGTTCATGATGCCAGTGCCCTTGGTGTCGGTCAAAAACTCGTCGCGGTAGCCGATCAGACCGCGGGACGGCACCGAGAACTCCATGCGAACCCGGCCCTTGCCGTGGTTCACCAGGTTCACCATGCGGCCCTTGCGGATGGACAGCTTCTCCGTGACCACGCCAAGGAAGGTCTCCTCGCAGTCAACGAAGACGCTCTCAATGGGCTCCAGGCGCTTGCCGTTCTTTTCCTTGTAGATGACCTCGGGGCGGCTCACGGAGAGCTCGAAGCCCTCGCGGCGCATGGTCTCGATGAGGATGGCCATCTGGAACTCGCCGCGTCCCTTGACGATGAAGCTGTCCTTGTCCTCGTTCTGCTCCACCTTGATGGCAACGTTGGCCAGGCACTCGCGCTCCAGGCGCTCAAGGATCTTGCGCGACTGCACCAGCTTGCCCTCGCGGCCGGCCAGGGGGGAGGTGTTGATGCCGAACTTCATGGACACCGTGGGCTCGTCCACGGTGATGCGGGGCAGAGCCTTGGGGGCCTGCGCGGTGCAGATGGTGTCGCCGATGGTGACGTTCTCGATGCCGGACAACACGATGGTGTCGCCGGGGGTGGCCTCGGTGGCGTCCACCAGGCTCGGCCCCTTGTAGGTCTGGAGGCGGGTGACGCGCAGCTGCTTCACTTCGCCGCTCTCGCCGATGCACACCAGGGTCTCGTTCTGGTGGGCCACGCCGTTCATGACGCGGCCAATGGCCAGACGGCCCAGGAAGTCGGAGTAGCCCAGGTCCGCCACCAGCATCTGGAAGGGGGCGCTCTTGTCGTAGCGCGGGGCCGGGATGTGCTCGAGGATGGCGTCGAAGAGGGGGGTCAGGTCGGTGCCTTCGCCCTCCAGGCTGGTCTTGGCCATGCCGTCGCGGCCGATGGCGTAGAGCACCGGGAAGTCCAGCTGCTCCTCGTTTGCGTCCAGGTCGATGAACAGGTCGTAGACCTCGTCCAGCACTTCCTGGGGGCGGGCGTCCTTGCGGTCGATCTTGTTGACCACCACCATGATGGACAGGCCGCGCTCCAGCGCCTTCTTCAGCACGAAGCGGGTCTGGGGCAGCGGGCCTTCGGAGGAGTCCACCAGGAGGATCGCGCCGTCGGCCATGACCATGGAACGCTCGACCTCGCCGCCGAAGTCGGCGTGGCCAGGGGTGTCGATGATGTTGATCTTCACGCCCTTCCAGGACACGGCGCAGTTCTTGGCGGCGATGGTGATGCCGCGCTCGCGCTCCAGGTCCATGGAGTCCATGACGCGGTCGTCCACGTCCTGGTTCTCGCGGAAGGTGCCGGATTGCTTGAACAGGGCGTCCACCAGGGTGGTTTTGCCGTGGTCGACGTGGGCGATGATCGCAATATTACGAATGCTGTCGTTGGAAGACATGTTCATTGGGATTGATCTCCGATATATTTGGGAGGCCCCTCCATACGGCCCGCAAGCCCTGCTGGCAAGCGAAAGTCGCGTTACGGTTGCGACAGGCAATTCGCACAGGGCCTGATGAGGCTCACGCGGTTGGCCTGCTCGTATGTTGTTTTCGACTCGAACAGAGGAATGGCGGCTGCGCGGAACAGTTCACCGTAGGGAGTTGAGGCCTGCGTGAAGCTCAGTGCGGCGATGAACTGGCGGTCGGCCTGGGCCACCTGCTCCAACGTGGGCTTGGATAAGGAATAGCCGGGGGAGAGGTCGTGCTCGCGGCAGGCGGCGTCCACGCAGTCGATGGCCGGAGTGCCCAGGGGCGTGGCGTTCACGCCGCACCAGTTGCCGTACTGCGGCACGAGCGAGGCGATGTTGGAGACCAACGCCGCCGGGTTGGAACCGGTGGTCTGGAACAGCTGGTCGTAGATGGCCAGTTGCTGCTCCAGGGTGGTGACCTGGGCGAAGCAAAGCCCCGGAAAAACAAACGCCACGAGGAGAGGGAGGAGAAGAAATGGATTCATGGCATTCTTATGTTTCTTTTCCCAAATTTGATCAAGGCCGAAACAGCCCGCAGGCCCGCGCAGAGTGCATCAAGCTTCAGAGGAAAGGGAAAAACACGTTGCCCGCCAGGACCAACGGTCCTATATAATGAGCATATGCCTCTTCATGAAGAAACAGACATCTCCAGCAAATGATAATCTGAAAATGCACGCCGTATTTGCCATAGCTCTGATTCTTCTCACAGCGTTCCCGGCACGGAGCGAGCCCATCGAATTCTATTACCCGGAGCGCCCGCCTTACAGCTACACTCAGGACGGCAAACCCACGGGATTGCTTATTGAACTCAGCCGGGACGTCCTCTTCAAGGCCGGGATCGAGGCCACCTTCACGGAAATGCCCGCTCCTCGTATGTTTGCGGAACTGCAACGCGATGACGTCCAGTGCTGCCTTGTCGGCGCCCTCAAGGTGCCCGGCAGGGAGGCTTACGGGGTATTCACGCGGCCCATCTTCGAGGACAGCCCCCTGGTGGCCCTGGTTCTCGCCAAAAATCAAAAACTGTTCGCGGGCAAACACAGCTTCGTGGAACTCGCCACCAACAACAATCTCAAGCTGGGCCTCATCGCGTCCTGGTCCTACGGGGAACACGTCGATGGCGTTATCAAGAAACACAACACCCAGGTGACGCACATTCCGACGCCCACGCAACAGGGGCTCATGCTGGCCACCGAACGTTTCCAGTACACCCTGACCAGGGAATCGGAAGTCGACGAGATCATCAGGCTCTCCGGCAGGCAGAAGAAGGACTTCCTGGTCATGCCGCTCTCCGACCTCAACGAACGCAGGGAGCGCTTCATCTTCTGCGGGAAGGGAGTGCCCACTGAAGTGATCGAACGGATCAACGCCGCCATCGACGCAGTGCGTGCAGGGAGCGAGTGATCCCTGGCGCAGACGCACAGAGCAAGGCATGCTGCCCGACAATTGGGCCGCCATCCGGCCTGAAGAAACCGACGACGTGGCAATGTCGCCCCCGAGGCGACTTTCACGGTTCCCGCCCTCACTCCATCCAGATCAAACTGGCCTGCCTGCCCGACTGGGCCTTGTCCCTCCTATAGGAATGGAACGCCCTGAGGCTGTGGGTGCACAGGTCCAGGCCGAAGATGCGCTCGCGCCTGAGTCCGGCGGCCAGGAGCTGCGCCACGGTGAGCTGCCACAGGTTCACGGTCTGGGTGGCCGGGTCGAAGTGTTCGCGGAATCCGGCCCCGAACTCGGCCTCGAAGTTGGTGAACTGGCTGGCGGACGGCCCCAGGCTCGGGCCGCGCACGGCCATCAGCTCCTCGGGCTTCAGGCCGTATCGTTCGCAGAAAGCCGCAACGCCCTTCTGCGGAAACTCCAGCACGTTGCCGCGCCAGCCCACGTGCAGCCCGGCCACGAAGCGTCCGCTCTCGTGCGCCAGCAAAATCGGCTGGCAGTCGGCGGTCTTTATCACCAGCGCCTTTCCGGGCTGGCTGGTGGCCGAGCCGTCGGCCAGGAGGCTTGACGGCTCGCCCGAGCCCACGGCCCCCGGCTCGAACACAATGTCCGTGCCGTGCACCTGTCGCAACGAATGCCAGGACCAGAAGCCCAGGTCCGCCTGGAGCGACTCCCGGTTGGCCTGCACAGCTGCCGGGTCGCACTCCACATTATAGGAGATGTTGCCCCGGTCCGGGCCGCTCATGGCGGTGGTGAAGGCCGCGCGAACGCCGGGCAGGCCTGGGAAACTGAACGGTATCACCGTGACTGACAT
Organism: Fundidesulfovibrio putealis DSM 16056; assembly: GCF_000429325.1. Classification (NCBI taxonomy): domain Bacteria; kingdom Pseudomonadati; phylum Thermodesulfobacteriota; class Desulfovibrionia; order Desulfovibrionales; family Desulfovibrionaceae; genus Fundidesulfovibrio; species Fundidesulfovibrio putealis. The sequence continues at coordinate 67,868 of NZ_AUBQ01000016.1, read as the reverse complement.
GCCTTGCTCCTCATTGACAGATGCCTCCGGCGGGCAAAGAGGGCTTCGCCCTCTCTGCACTCTCCAGCCAGGGGCCAAAGTGGATCATCCCCCTGGCCCTGAAAGTAGCTTCACGTACTTGTCGGCGGCTGGGGGCTGCTCCGTCTGTGCCCTGCGCGGCGGGCTCGAACCGATTTGAAGACGATTCGTCGCCCGCCGCGCAAGACACGACCGTTACAGCCCCCAGCCGCCGCCGAAATTCCATTCTATCGCGCCAACCCGCGAAGCCCACTAAAAGTTTTTGAAGGAGAGTCCAGAGAGGAAACTTTTTTCCAAAAAGTTTCCTCTCTGGCCGCCGGAGGCATCCTCTGCCTTCCCTTCTTCTCTATCTCTTAATCACACCCGAATAATCTCTTCATCCGTCACCACAACGTGCACCGGCCGGTCCCAGGGGTCCACGGGCAGCGCGTCCACCACCTGGAAGCCGTGCGCCAGCCCGACCAGAAACGTATCAGCGAACTCCGGCCCGGCCAGCAGGCGGTCGTAATACCCCTGGCCGAAGCCCAGCCTGCCGCCGCGCCGGTCGAAAGCCACGGCGGGGATGAGCGCCGCGCCGGGCAAGAAATCATCCAGGGCCGGACACAACTCCGGGTGCGGCTCCGGAATGCCATACGCGCCGGGGGCCAGCTGCGACAGGCAGGTGACGCAGGCCACGTCCAGGAGCCCGGCCTGGCCGGGGCGGCAGCGCGGTGCCAACACCCGCACGCCGCGCCGATACAGCGCGTCCAGCAGCGCGGTGGTCTCAACCTCGCCGCCAAAGGCCAGATAGACAAGCACCTCGCGGGCCTGCTGCCAGGCGTCGAGGGTTTCCACAAGGGCGGCGACGCGCAGGCTGGCCGCGCGCACGTCTGCGGGCGCGAGGGCAGAGCGCCGGGCCAGCATGGCCTTGCGCAAAGTCGACTTGTCCATCGTGTGGGGGGGCGCGTTGTGAGGCATCGCGTTCCATGCTAGCAGGCAACCGAGCAGCCGAAAAGAACCTTTGCACCGGAGCGCCCATGCCCAGCGACACCCCCTACTGGATCGCCTTCGGCGACATTCACGGCCATGTGAACCGGCTTTCGGACATACCCGAGCTGCCGGGTGCCGCTGGCGTCATCATCACGGGCGACCTGACCAATCGGGGCGGGGTCACGGAGGCGGCGCGCGTGGTCGAGGCCGTGTCGGCCATCAACCCGCGCGTCATGGCCCAGATCGGCAACATGGACTATGAGCCGGTGCAGGTCTGGCTGGACGAGTCAGGCCGGGGCATCCACGCGCACGCAGTGGAGCTGGCTCCGGGGCTGGGCCTTATGGGCGTGGGCTGGTCCAGCCCGACGCCCTTCGGCACGCCGAGCGAGGCCCCGGACGGCCAGCTGGCCGAGTGGCTGGAAGAAACCTATGAGAAGGCCAGAAAGTTCAAGCACCTGATTCTGGTGTCGCACACGCCGCCCCACAACACCACGGCGGACGTGGTCGGGCCTGGAACGCACGTGGGCTCGAAGGCTGTGCGCGCCTTCATCGAGCGGGTTAAGCCGGAGCTGTGCATCACCGGGCACATCCACGAGGCGCGCGGCACGGACATGATCGGCGAGACGCTGGTGATAAATCCTGGCGATCTGGCCTCGGGCGGCTACGTGCTCGTCGGGTTCAAGGGCGGCAAGGTCACGGGAGAACTTCGGATAATGGACACAGGGGAGCGCCGGGGCAAATGATTCTGTATTCGTGGAACGTGAACGGCCTGCGGGCCACGGCAGGCAAAGGTTTCAACGAGTGGCTCCAGTCATCAGGGGCCGACGTGGTGGGCATCCAGGAGACCAAGCTCCAGAAGGACCATGAGGCAGGCTTCTCGCAGGTTCCCGGCTACACGGTGAACTTCCTGTCCAGCACGGTCAAGAAGGGCTATTCCGGCGTGGGGGTGTACACCCGCCCCGCTCCGCTGGCCGTCAACGCGGAGCTGCCCGATCCGCAGTTCGGCGGCGAAGGGCGGCTTTTGCACCTGGAATACCCGGAGTTCCACTTCTTCAACGTCTACTTCCCCAACGGCCAGATGGGCCAGCACCGGCTGGACTTCAAGCTGGCCTACTACGAGGCCTTCCTGGCCCACGCCCAGGAGCTTCGCAAGCACAAGCCCATCGTGGCCTGCGGCGACTTCAACACCGCCCACACCGAGCTTGACCTGAAGAACGCCAAGTCCAACGAGAAGACCTCCGGGTTCCTGCCCGAGGAGCGGGCCTGGCTGGACCGGTTCATCGCCGCCGGATACGTGGACACCTTCCGCATGTTCGAGCCGGGCGGGGGCCACTACACATGGTGGGACTACCGCTTCCAGGCCAGGGCGAGAAACGTGGGCTGGCGCATCGACTACTTCTTCGTGTCCGAGGAGCTGCGCCCCAAGGTGGCCAGGGCCTGGATAGCCGACGAGGTCATGGGCTCGGACCACTGCCCGGTGGGATTGGAGCTTGCTATTTAGGCACGGCGCTTGCTTGAGAATCCCCAGAGGATTCCCATGGCCGTAGACGTGTCCGCCCATCTTTCAGCGCAATCCGCCGCCAGCGCGGCGGAGTCCGGCTTTCATCCGAGGCTCAGGCCCCGGTCCACGCGGGTGCGTGCGTTCGAAGACACGTTGGCCGAAACCCTGGCCAGCACGCCGACAGGTTCCGGGGGCGACGCCGGTACGTCCGCGCCATATGCCGCGAAAGCTCAAGCATCCCGGTTCCATGAGGTGCGCGGCCAGATACTGCTGACCACCCAGGCGGACAGCCGCACAAGCGGAAACGAAGTGCGCGGCAGGATAATCCTGCCCGCAGATGACGCCGTAAAGCCCCCCGATCAAGCTCCCGAAGCCGCCCCCCAGCCTGTTTCCTCACCCGCATCCGGGCCCGCGCCTGGGCCTGCGGCCAAGCCAGCCCAGTTCACGCCGGAAGAGGAATCCCTGCTGCACGTTGCCGCGCGCGTCAGCGCTCCGGCGCGCCGGAGCGCAAGCGCCAAGACGCCGTCGCGCGGCGATTCCCCCCCGGCCCAGGCAGCCGTTGCAGCGCAAGTCTCCCAACCCGGCCAGACTGGCCAGACCGGAGACCTGGAATCGCTCATCAAGACCGCCTCGGCGCAGCTGGGCAAGCGCTACTCCTTCGGCGGGGAGAGCCCGCGCCAGGGTTTCGACTGTTCCGGGCTCTCAAGCTACGTGTACTCCAGGAACGGGCTGGACCTGCCCCGCAGCTCCCGCGAGCAGTACTCCCAGGGCGCACCCGTGGAGCGCGACAAGCTCCGCAAAGGCGATCTGGTGTTTTTCGGGCGCAAGGGCGTCAACCACGTGGGAATTTATCTGGACGACGGCAAATTCATCCACGCCGCGTCCTCTGGCGGGGCCGTGAAGGTCGGCGACCTGGACGATCCGCTCTGGAACAAGCTCTACGCGGGGGCGCGGCGCGTCCTGTAGGCGTTTCCGGCCCGCCCTCTTGCGCACGCCCTTCTGCCCGGGACGGCCCCATGCGGCGCGCTGCTTGCCCCGCGCCCGGCTATGCCGTATCATGGCCGGATGTTAGGGTACGACGTCGTCATCATTGGTGCCGGAGCTTCCGGCCTGTTCTGTGCGCTCACCGCTGCCCGCAGGGGTTTGAGCGTGGCCGTCTTCGATCACAACGCCCAGACCGGCAAGAAGCTGAAAGTCACCGGCGGCGGCCGCTGCAACTTCGGCAACACCCACGTCGGCCCGGAAAACTTCCTGTGCGCCAACCCGCACTTCTGCGTGTCGGCCTTGAGCCGCTTCGGTCCGCTGGCCTTCAAGGAATTCCTGGAGCAGAACGGGCTCTCCAGCGTGGAGCAGGACCACGGCCAGCTCTTCTGCCGCGAGGGAGCCTTGAGCGTGGCCGAGCTGCTGGACAGGCTCTGCCGTCAGGCGGGCGTCCACTTCTACATGGACGTGCGCATAAAGAACATCGAGCGAACCGAGGAGTTCCGCGTCACCTACCCCGGCGGCACCGTGCCGGGGCGCAACCTCGTGGTGGCTGCGGGCGGTCTGGCCTGGCCCCAGGTGGGGTCATCCTGTTTCGGCTACGGCGTGGCCGAGACCTTCGGCATGGAGCTCGTGGAGCCGCGCCCGGCGCTCACGCCGCTGAACTTCGGCCCCGGCTGGCAGATGTCCACGCTGTCCGGCATCGCCGTGCCCGCGCGGGTCAGTTTCGGCTCCGCCAGTTTCGAGGACGCCCTGCTCTTCACCCACAAGGGACTGAGCGGCCCGAGCATCCTTCAGATTTCCAACTACTGGCAGCCCGGCAAGCCCATAAGCATTAACCTCGTGCCGAACGTCTCCCCCGAAGAGGTCATCAACAAGGCCAGGACCACCAAGTCCCAGGTGAAGACCATCCTCTCGCGGCTTCTGCCCGCGCGGCTGGCGGCTTCGGTCGTGCCGCCGGAGATGGGCGCCAAGCCCGTGGCCCAGCTGCGCAAGGAAGAGGCCGCGTGGCTCGTGAAGCGCCTCACCGCCTGGGAGGTCACCCCCAAGGAGCTGGCCGGATACAAGAAGGCCGAAGTGACGGCGGGCGGCGTGGACACCAAGGCCATCTCCTCCAAAACCATGGAGAGTCTGGCCGCGCCCAACCTGTACTTCATCGGGGAGGTCATGGACGTCACGGGGCAGCTTGGCGGATACAACCTGCACTGGGCCTGGGCTTCGGCCTTTGCCGCCGGGCAGTCCTTCAAGCTGCCGGAGTAACCGCGACAGCGACCGGCGCGGCGCGGTTTCCGCTCCCAGAGGAGACAAGGCCATGAACGGCGACATCCCGCTTGCCCGGCTGGAGTTCTTCCGCAAGGAAATCGGCCTGGACGAGACCAAGCTCACGGCCATCCGCCCCTACGCCGACAAGCTCTCCTCCCGCGCGCGCAAGGCCGGGGCCTATCTGGACGGCCTCTTCCGCAAGGTCGCGCCCCGCACCCGGATGGAGCTCACGCTCGAGTACTTCAACGGCACGCTCAGGGAGTTCTGGTTCCGCTGGTACTCCGAGCTGTGGACGCGCCCCTGGGACGACGAATTCCTCTCCGATCTGTGGCGCCAGGGCGTCTACTCCGCCCGGATGGGCATTGAGCTCCAGTACATGATGCTGGGCGAGGTCAAGTGCCGCCAGCTCTTCATCCGCGCCGTGCGCGAGGACGTGCCCCTGGACAAGCGCGGCCCCGTGGCCTCCGCCGTCAACGATCTTTTGGACCTGTGCCTCATGGTGCGCGTCAAGGGCCACGCCTCCTACAACTCCCAGTGCGCCGAGCCGCTTTTGCAGGGGTTGTTTCACCAGACCAGAAACCCCCTGACCATCATCGGCGGCACGGCCATGCGCCTCATGCGCTCGGGCGGGCCGGAGGTGAAGGGCATGGCCCAGGTGATCCTGGACGAGGCCCTGCGCCTGGAGCGCCTGACCCGCGACATATCCACCTACAACTCCCTGGAAATGGCCGAACCGACGTTCCAGGAAGTGCCCATCATCGCGTTCCTGGAGCAGGTGCTGGACGGGTTGGCTTCCGGGCCGGACTGGCCGGAGGGCATGCGGACAACGCTCGCCCTGGCCCCGGAGCACCCCGTGATCGAAGCCGACCCGGCGCTTCTCAAGGAGCTCTTCAAGGAAGTGCTGATGAACGCCATCCAGGCCATGCCCGCAACCGAGCGCAGCCTGTCCGTCACCTCCCGCGTGGATCAGGCCACGCCGTCGCACCTGAGCATCATAGTCCTGGGCTGCGGCGAACTCCCCAGGGGAGGCGAGGTGGACGAGTTGTTCCTCCCCTTCCATTCGACAAAACCACAAGGCACCGGCTTCGGCCTGGCCATCGCCAGGGCGGCGGCGCGCAAATGCTTCGGGCGCGTGACGCTGGAGCAGACCCCCGAAGGCGTGGCCTGCACCGTGAAGCTGCCCCTCAAGGGGCAGATCGACGGCACGGACCTTCAGACCCAACAGGATTTCTAGAATATGACTTCGAATTCGTGCGAGCACTATTCCCGGCAGTACGCCCAGTTCATTTCCAAGGAAGTCGTCAAGGAGGCAGCCGCCCACATCTTCGACGACCTGAGGCGGACGCTGGGCGCGTACCTGAAGAGGGACGAAGCTCCAGAAGGCTGCCGCGAACAGGCGGAGCGGGTGATGGAACTTCTCTCGGACGTGGAGTGCCGCTACTACAATGAGTTCAAGCTTCAGGACGTGTTCGACGAGGTGGTGGAGCGGTAGGATTCCCGACTATCGCAAGGTGAAGTCCACTCTGGATCAGGGGGCTTGTTGGGACGTCAGGAGAGCCTCCGGCGGCCAAAGGGGCGAGCCCCTTTGGAATCCCATATGGGTTCTGCGGGTTCGGCTGACTGTCGAGAAAAAGACGACGCTGAATGTCTAGGCTGGTTTCCCGGATTCCGGCAGCCGCACCAGGATGTGCGTGCCCTCTGCCTCGTCCGAGGTGAACGATATCTCGCCTTCGTGCGCGCGGGCGATCAATAAGGCGCTGTGCGCGCCAAGCCCCGTCCCGCCCATCTTGCCGCTGGTTACGTAGGGCTGGAAGAACTTCTCGCGGATTTCCGGCGGGATGACGCCCTTGTTGTGGATGTCGATCAGCACGAAGCCGTCCTCGTGCCTCACCCCCACGTTCACGGCCTCGCCGGGCGGCGACGCCTCCACCGCGTTCTTGATGAGGTTGGAGAGCATGTCGTCCAGGAAGGCTTCCTCCCCCTGGATGGTGCAGGCGGAAGGGCCGCCCTCTCCGACCTGCAAGTCGCAGGAATACCCCACCCGCTTCTCGTGCATGGCAGGCTCGAAGCGCTTGCCCAGGTCGTCCAGCAGCCTGGCCAGATCCACCGGAGCGGGCGTGACCTGATAGCTGCCCTCGTGGATGCGCAGCATGGCCTGCGAGTTGGCCAGCAGGTGGTTCATCTGCATGCCCGAATCGTGAATGAGCCGCGCCCACTCGCGCTGCTTCTCCGGCAGTGCCTTTTCCTCCAGCAGGAGCTTCGCGAACCCCACGATGCCCAGAAGCGGCGACTTGAGGTCGTGGCGGATGATGCGCTCCACGTCCTCGCGCAGCTTTTCGTAGCGCTTGCGCTCGGAGATGTCGCGGATGAAGGCCGCAAAAAAGAGGTCCGCGCCGCGCTTCCAGCTGGAATGCGTCAGCTCGATGGGAAACTCCGTGCCGTCCTTGCGAAGCGCCACGCTCTCGAAAGGCAGGTGGGGCTTAAGCGCCCTGCCCGCCCGGAGCGCCGCCTCGAAGCCCCGGTCGTGCATCTCGCGGTAGCGCTCCGGCATGAGCATCGCCACGTTGCGGCCCATTATTTCAGCCGGTTCGTACCCGAACAGGTTCTGCGCGGCCAGGTTCCAGAACACCACGCGCCCCCGGTCGTCCGCCGAGATGATGGCGTCCGGGGCGGACTGCGCCAGCGAAAGATATTCCTCGCGCAGGTCGTCCAGCATGCGCCGGAGCATCTGGCAATGGCGCTCCCGGCGCGACAGGTCTGCCACCTGCCCGCGCAGGTCGGTGATCTGCTTTTCAAGATCGCGTGATTCGTCGGCCATGTCCTCACGGTAAACCGCACGGGCATCTGTTACAAGATATTATGGCGCGCTGTCCCGGATTTTGGCCTAGCATGCACTCTGCATGACCGCGTCAACCGATTTACAATCAGGTCCAAATGCGGCATCTTTCGCTCGCGCAATCCGTCACAATCACATCCGCTCAAGGAGGCTTCATGCGCAGGCGCTCGCTCATCGTTCTCTGCTGTCTGGCGGTGCTCACCGCCCTGCCCGGACTGGCCCAGGCCGCCAAACTCAAGGTGGCTTTCGCCCTTCTCGGCACAATCAACGACCAGGGCTGGAACCACGCCCACTACGTGGGAATCGAGGACCTCAAGCGACAGCTGGGCGACAAGATCGAGGTGAGCTACACCGAGAACGTCCAGGCCGCCGACGCCGAGCGCGTGTTCCGCCAGTACGCCCAGGACGGCTACGACATCATCTTCGGCACCACCTTCGAGCACATGGACCCCATGCTCCAGGTGGCCAAGGACTTCCCCAACACCGCCTTCGAGCACTGTTCCGGCTACAAGCTGGCCCCCAACATGGGCAACTACATGGCCCGCATCGAGCAGGGCGAGTACCTCGTCGGCTACATGGCCGGCCTGATGGGCTATAACAACGTGGGCACCGTGGCCACCAACCCCATCCCCGAGCCCATCCGCGGCATCAACGGCTTCACCCACGGCCTGCTGCGCGGCCTGAAGGAATCCGGCGCGAAGTTCAACCCGGACAGCGTGAACACCGTGGTCTGGCTGAAGAGCTGGCGCGACCCCATCGGCGAAACCACCATGAGCGAAGCCCTGGTGCAGCGCGGCTGCACCCTGATCCGCCAGATGGCCGACACCCCCGACGCCTCCCTGGCCGCCTGCGCCAAGAACGTCCCGGCCATCGGCTACGGCGCGGACGCCGCCCAGTTCGGCGCGAAATGCGTGCTGGTCTCCACCATCTGGAACTGGGGCAAGTTCTACGTGGAGCTGGTCCAGGCCAAGCTCGACGGCAAGTGGAAGGCCGAGGAGCTCTACTGGGGCTTCGAAAAGGACGCCCTGAAGCTCTCCCCCTACGGCGACAAGGTGCCCGCGCCCATCCGCCAGAAGGTGGACGCCGAGCTTGACCTGATGAAGAAAGGCACCGACAACTCCTTCCTCGGCCCCATGGTCGCCCAGGACGGCAAGGTGATGATCCCCGAAGGCGCGCGCGCCTCCGTCAAGGAACTCTACACCATGCGCTGGCTGCTCAAGGGCGTGAACGGAAAGCTGCCCGAGTAACCGACCGAAACGACGTAAGGGACGGTCCGCCCGGACCGTCCCTTTTTCATGTCCGAGGCCCACATGACCTATGAACGCCCCGTGCGCGAGTCCGGAGAGAAATTCACCCTCGAGGTGGAAGGCTTGGGCTACGCCGTCCAGCTTCCCTGGGTATGGCTGCCCGCCGACAGCGGAGAAATCCGCATCGCCTCCCTGGACCTCGTCGGCCAGACCCGCCTGAACCGCGACCTGGGCCGCCTGCTGGCCGCCAAGCTGCGCCCGCTGCTGGCCGGAAAGAAGCGCGTGGCCATGCTCACCGCCGTGGAAAAGTCCCTGCAACTGGCCCAGGTGGTGGCCGAGGAGCTGGGCTTCGACGAGATCGCCGTGGCCCACAACCGGGTGAAGCCCCACATGGAACCCGCTCGCCGCCCCGTGCTCCAGGTGGGCGCGGACTCCATCACCAGCGGCGACAAATTTCTCGCACTCTACGAGCGCTCCCTGTCCATCGTGAACGAGGCCGCAGACGGCGTCATCCTGCTGGACGACGTGATCTCCACCGGGTCCACCATGCTGGCCCTCCAGGCCTTGCTGGAATCCTCCGCCCGCTTCGCGAATCTTCCCGCCGTCCCGCCGGTGCTGGCCATGGCCTGCGCCGCAGTGGAGGGAACCCCGGCGATCGAACCCGTGGTGAGCGTGGCCCAGCTGCCCGCGCCCATATTCCGGGCGCGCTCGTGAGTCCCGTGAGCCACGCGAGCGTCAGCCTGGAGCTCTCAGGCATCACCAAGCGTTTCGGCCCCACCGTGGCCAACGACAAGGTGAGCATCATGGCCCACGCGGGCGAGATCCACGCCCTGCTGGGCGAGAACGGCGCGGGCAAGTCCACGCTCATGTCCATCCTGTCCGGGCGCTACCACCCCGACGAGGGCGAGATACGCTTAAACGGCGAGGCCGTGCGCTTCGAGTCCCCTGCCGACGCCCTGCGCCGGGGCGTGGGCATGGTGCACCAGCGCTTCATGCTGGTGGACGCCTTCACCGTGACTGAAAACGTGGCCCTGGCGGCAGGCGGCGGCATGATCCTGGACCTTGAGGGCGAAGCAGCGCGCATCCGGGAACTCTCGGAGCGCTTCGGCCTGGAGGCCCATCCGGACCGCAAGGTCTGCGAGCTGTCCATGGGCGAGCGCCAGCGCGTGGAGATCCTCAAGCTCCTGCGCCTGGGAGCCCAGGTGCTCATCTTCGACGAGCCCACATCGGTGCTTACCCCAACCGAGATCGACAGCTTCTGCGAGGTGCTGCGCACGCTTCGCCGCGAAGGCCGCACCATCGTGTTCATCACCCACAAGCTGGAGGAGGCCCTGGAGCTCTCCGACCGCATCTCCATCCTGCGCCGGGGCAAGCTGGTGGCCCGCACGACCCCGACCGAAGCCGGGGGCAAGCGCAACCTGGCCCGCATGATGGTGGGGCGCGAGGTGATCTTCGCCATCGACAAGCCCCCCGTGCCCATCGGGCCGCAGGTGCTGGTGGTCAAGGGCCTGACCGGCGGCAACGAACCGGGCCGCCCGACGTTTCAGGACATCGACCTGGACCTGCGCCGGGGCGAGGTGCTGGCCGTGGTGGGCGTGGCCGGAAACGGCCAGACGGAGCTCACCGAGGCGCTGGCCGGGCTTGCCCCCTGCTTCGCCGGAAGCGTGGAGTTCGGCGGCACGACGCATCCGGGCGCGCTCTGGGCCAAGGCTCCCAAAGACGCCCTGGCCTACGTCCCCGAAGACCGCCACCACGAGGGCAGCATCCCGCCGCTGTCGCTCACCCACAACTTTCTGCTCACCCGCCTGAAGGACTTCACGCGCGGCATGCTGCTGGACTGGACCGGAGGCTCTGCCGCCACCCGCCAGGCAATAAAGCGCTTCGCCATCAAGGCCGAGGGGCCGGAGCAGGCCTCCGGGGAGCTCTCCGGCGGCAACCTCCAGAAACTTCTTTTGGCCCGCGAGCTGTCGCGCAGGCCCGAGGTGCTCGTGGTGCATCAGCCGACCCAGGGCCTGGACGTGGGCGCGTCCGAAGACGTGTGGCGAAGCCTGCTGGAGGCGCGCGAGCACGCGGGCGTGTTGATAGTCACCGGCGACCTCACCGAGGCCCTGACCCTGGCCGACCGCGTGGCCGTCATGTTTGCGGGCCGTATTCTTGGCGTGGTGGACGCAGCCGAGCCGGATCAGGTGGCGCGCATAAGCCCCATGATGGCGGGGGTGCGCCAATGAGCGGACGCACCAGCAAGATCGCGCTCTGGGCGCTGGCCCTGGCCATTCCCCTGCTGGCCGGAGCGGCCATCTTCGCGTTCATGGGGGCCAACCCCCTGACCGCCTACTCCGTGATGTTCGAGGGCGCTTTCGGCACCTGGGCGCGCTTCTCCGAGGTGCTGGTCAAGGCTTCGGCACTGACCCTGACCGGGCTGGCCGTGATCCTGGCCGCGCGCATGAACCTGTGGAACATAGGCTGCGAGGGACAATTGGTGATGGGCGCGATCTTCGCGTCGGGGTTTGCGCTCTGGCTTGGAAACACGCTGCCGTCGCTGATTCTTTTGCCGATACTCTTCCTTGGCGGCGCGGCTGGCGGCGCGGTCTGGGCCAGCGGTCCGGCGTGGCTGCGCTCGCGCCTTGGGGTCAGCGAGATCATCTCCACGCTGCTGCTCAACTACGTGGCCATAGCCCTGATGGAGCACATGTTTTTTGGCCCCTGGCGCGACCCGGCGGGCTTCGGCTTTCCCGGCACGGCCATCTTCGCAGACGCGGCGCACCTGCCGCGCTTCCCCGGAACCCGCGTGCATCCGGGCTTGATCTTCGGCCTTATCGGCGCGGGCCTGCTGGCCTGGGCGCTGGCCAAGACCCGCTGGGGCTTCGAGCTGACCGTCATGGGCCTTGGCCCCAAGGCTGCGGACTACGCGGGCATGGACGCCGCTAAACGCGGCTTCTGGGTGCTGATCTTAAGCGGAGCCATAGCGGGACTTGCCGGAATGGCCGAAGTGACGGCCATCCACCACCGCCTGCAACAGGGAGTGGCCGTGGGCTACGGGTACGACGGCGTGATCGTGGCCTGCCTGGCCCGGCTGCGGCCAGGGCTTGCTCCTGTCGGGGCCGTGGTGCTGGCGGCGGTGCTGGTGGGCGGCGAATATTTGCAGACCAGGATGCGCCTGCCCTCGGCGGCCAGCCTGGTCATCGAGGCGGCGCTTCTTTTCAGCCTGCTGTGGCTCCAGACCAGAACGGCGAAGCGTTAATGACGCGCGGGCGAGGCTCTCTCAAAGATCATTCACACGATTTACGAACCTAACCCGACAGAACCATTTATTTTATTTTTGAAAATATATTCATGTTTTCAAAAACGCGACACGAGATCATCCGGCCTTGCTTTCCCGCTCGCGCTGCAAGATGATGCCCCATGACCCGTTCGCACTGCGTCTCCCGGAGAAGGCTGCGCCCCCTGGCCCGCCTTCGCCGGGAGCTTGAGACCTTCCGCACCGTCGCGGACTTCACCTACGACTGGGAAATCTGGCTCGACCCGACCGGCGCGGCCCGCTACGTCTCGCCCTCCTGCCGGCGCATCACGGGCTTTGAGCCCGGCGAAGTCCTGTGCGACCCGCTCTTCTTCCACCGCATCATCCACCCGGACGACCTGCCCGGCTGGCTCGCGGCCATGCGCGACAGCCGCGAGAAAGCAGCCCCCTCGCTGGACTTCCGCATCATCCGCAAGGACGGCACAGAGGCCTGGCTGGCCCAGGAGACCACCCGCGTGCTCTCCCCGGCGGGCATCCACCAGGGGCTTCGGCTCTCGCTTCGCGACGTCACGGAGCGGGTGGAGGCCCAGCGCGCCCTGCGGGAGGCGCGCGAGCTGCTCGAAGAGCGGGTGCTCGCGCGCACCAGGGACCTGGAGCTCTCCCGGGAACGTTACAGGGCGCTTTCCGCCTACCTCCAGGAGCGCATCGAGGAGGAACGCACCCGCATCTCCAGGGAAATCCACGACGAACTCGGGCAGAACCTCACCGCCCTGAACATGGGGCTCTACCGCCTGGAAAAGGGCGCGGCCGGACGCGATCCCGAGGCCGCGCGCCATCTGGCTGGACTCAAGGAGCTGGTGGCGGCCACACTGGAGAGCGTGCGCCGCATCTCGCGCGAGCTGCGCCCCCCCATCCTTGACGAGCTGGGCTTCGGCGAGGCCGTGGCCTGGAGGGCGCGCACCTTCCGGGAAAGCACCGGCATCGCCGTGGACGTGAAACCCGGCAGGCCGCCCAGGCTTTCGCCTGATGCGGCCACGGCACTCTATCGGGTGTTGCAGGAAGCCCTGACCAACGTAGCCCGCCACTCCGGCGCTGACCGGGTGGTTGTCCGCCTTGAACGCAGCCGGGAGTCCTTCATCATGACCATCGCCGACGACGGGCGCGGCATCTCGACCCAGGCGCTGGAGTCGCCGGATTCCTTCGGCATCATCGGCATGCGCGAGCGGGCGCGCTCCGTGGGCGGCGAAATGGACATCGCTGCTCGCGAGGGTGGAGGCACTTCCGTGTCCGTGCGCCTGCCGCTTCCCGCCGGACGCAGGAGGAAGCCGTGAACATCCTGGTCGTGGACGATCACGCCGTGGTTCGGCGCGGCACCATGGACATCATGGCGGACATGCCCTTTGACTGCCGCTTCACCGAAGCGGCCAGCGTGGCCGGGACGCTTCGCGCCCTGGAGGCTGGCGACTTCGACCTGGCGGTCCTGGACATCTCCCTGCCCGACGGCAGCGGCCTGGACCTCCTGGAACACATGACCAGCCATCGCCCCGGCCTGCCGGTCATCGTGCTCAGCATGCACCAGGAGGCCGAATACGCCAGACGAGCCCTGAGCCTTGGCGCGAAGGGCTACCTGGGCAAGAACTCCGCCCCGGAGGAGCTCTCCGAAGCCCTGTCCGTGGTCATGGACGGCGGCGTCTACGTGAGCGCCTCGCTCGTTGCGGACCTGTCCACCGGGCGCGGAAGACACGGGGCCTTGCCCGGGCTCTCCCCCAAGGAGGCCGAGGTGGCCCGCCGCCTGGGGTCGGGGGAAAAACTCACGGACATCGCCCGCGACATGGGAGTAAGCGTCAAGACGGCCAGCACCTACCGGGCCAGGGCCATGCGCAAGCTCGGGGTGTCCACCACGGCCGCGTTCATCCGCCTGCTCATCGAAACGGAAGGCTCCCGCTAGTGTTGCGTCTCCACAAACCGTCCATACGGATTCTCAGGGCAAACTTCCAAAACCATTGATTTTAATTATGAAAAACATATTCATGTTTTTCATAATCCGACACGTGTCCGCAATACCCGCCTTGTCGGACTAGTCCGACAACGTTGACCCGCCGCGCCCGCACGGTATGCTGCCCGGAAAACAGGGAGGCAAGCCATGGAGCGCATCCTTCCGGGGCTTCTTCTGGCAGGGCTCGGCGTCGCGGCGGTTCTCATGGTGCTGGCCGCGCTGGCCAGCCACTGGCGGGGGAAGGAACTTCCCCGAGACTTCGATTTCACGCACTACAAACGGATAGAGCACAAATGAGCGACATGGAGGATCTCGACTTCAGGGCCTTCGATCCGCCGTTCCTGGGCATTCCCGACGAGGCGCGCTTTTCGGGCAAGGCCTTCTGCGCGCGGGGCCGGTTCGTGGAGGTGTTCCTGGACATGGAAGGGGCGACCGTGCGCAACGCGGGGTTTCTCACGGACATCCCCCACGAAGGCATGCTGTGCGCCTCGTTCTGGTGCGAGGCCGTGGTCGGCATGGACACCCACGCCATGCGCGCCATGACCGAGGCGGACATCCTCGCGAAGTTCCCGCCCGGCTTTCCGCCCCCGCACGAGACCGCGCGCCTCTGCCTGGAGGCCGGACGCCTGGCCGCCATGAACGCTGAGGGCAACACCGGTCGCTGACCCTGGCCGCTCCCCTCCGTCCAAGGCGTTCAACCGTCCGGGACACGCGCCTTCCCGGTCAGGTTAATAATAGCGCCAGCCTCCGGACGCCTCGCGGAATTCCTCGTCCATCTCCTCGGAGATTCCCACGCGCAGTTCCTTGTCTCCCTCGGCCTGGGTGACGTTCTTGGCCGGGTCCAGGCCCTGGTCCAGGGCGGACTGCTCCCAGTGGGCGCGGACATTGGCGGCAGCGGCGGCGATTTCGGCTTCGTTGCCGGGCTTTTTCAACCAGCGGGCGACCCAGATCCAGGTAGTCATGGCGAGCCTCCTGTGTATGAAATGCATGGTCGGGATTTGCCCAACAATAAGCCATCAGCGCCGCTGAAAGTCAATCCCGCCCTACTTGGAAAGTGCGGTGCGCCGTGCTACCCGTCCTGTGGCCGCAGTTTCCACCGGAGGCATCCATGCTCGATACCGCCGCACTGACCGACTACATCATAGAAAACACGGCCTTCCGCCGGAACGTGTACACCATGATTCCCGACGGGGCCTCGTCCATACTGGATTTCGGCAGCGGCGCGGGCGGGCTGATCCTTCGCCTCAAGCGCGACAAGGGCTGCACGGACCTGCACGCCCTGGAAATCAACCGCGAGGACGCCATCCGCCTGGCCCCTCTGGTGGACCACGTCTGGTGCCTGGACTACGAAAAAGGCGACACACTGCCCCCCGAGTACAAGGGCTATTTCAAGTACATCATCCTGCACGACGTGGTGGAGCACCTGTACGACCCGTGGGTGACCCTCTCGCGCATCCGCGAACTCCTGGCCGAAGACGGCCTGCTGATCGTGTCCACCCCCAACATCCAGTACTGGGAGCTCCAGTATGAGATCATGCGCGGGCGCTTCCACTACGGCCCCGGCCTGTGGCACACCGGCCACCTGCGCTGGTACACCCCGGCCAGCCTGGCGGAGCTCCTGGTTATCGGGGGCCTCAACATCGAGAAGTTCTACCTGGACATCCCCGACAAGGTCTCGTTCCTGCGCCTGAGCCAGGGCAAGGAGGTGAAGCAGGTCAGCTTTCCCCCCGTGGAACTTGCCGCCCGCCACCCGGACAAGCCGCCCATAATCGTGAGTTATCCCGAGGACATCAGAAAATCATACCCGGTTTTCTTCGCGTTCAAGCTGATCGCGGTGTGCTCCAAGGGCGTCCTGCCTTTCGAGCTGACCCACGTAACCTACAACTGCCCGTACCTGGAAAGCATGCGCGAAAAGCTGCACATGGACTCCGACCTGTACACCCCGTTCGAGATGATCCCCCTGATCGGGACGTCTCATTGATCCGTCCGCTGAGCCAGATGGCCCCGCGCCAATCGAGCCTGGGAACGCAGACGCCGCAGCGCTCTCCCACTCCGGCCCGCATGCCCCGGATGCGGGGCATAACCGCTCTTGGAAAGCGCCGCCTCACATGCTAAAGGGTTGCCCTCCATGAACGATCTCGCATTCCTCCTCACCCTGACCTTCAAGTCCTCCATGGCCGTGCTCCTCGCGGCTCAGGGGGAGGTGCTTGCCGAACGCGCCGGGGTGATCAACCTCGGGCAGGAAGGCATGATGCTCATGGGGGCGCTCACCGGGTTCTGGGTGGGTTTCGTCACGGGCAGCCCGGTGCTGGCCTTCGCGGCCGCCGGGGCAGTGGGCTCGCTGCTGGCCTGCCTGCACGGGTTCTTCGCCATCCGCCTGGGGGCCAACCAGCTGCTCTCGGGCATCGCCCTGACCATCCTGGGCACGGGGCTCTCCAACTATCTGGGGCGCGGACTCATCGGCAAGATCGGCCTGCGCGTCCAGGAGACGCCCATCCCCCTGCTCTCGGACATCCCTTTCATCGGGCAGGTGCTCTTCAGGCAGAACGCCGTGGTGTACCTGGGCATCCTGGTCACCCTTGCATCCTGGTATTTCCTTGGCCGCACCCGCATGGGCCTCACCGTGCGCGCCTGCGGAGAGAACCCCGCCGCCGCCGACGCCATGGGCGCGCCCGTGGCCGCAACGCGCTTCGCGGCGCTTGGCGCGGGCGGTTTCCTGTCGGGCATGGCCGGGGCGTATCTGTCGCTGGTGTTCACGCCCGGCTGGAAGGAAGGCATCACGGCAGGCCAGGGCTGGATCGCCGTGGCCATCGTCATCTTCGCGGGCTGGCGGCCCGTGTGGGCCATGGCCGGAGCGCTGTTCTTCGGGCTTCTCTCCGCGCTCCAGTTCTTTTTCCAAGCCACGGGCATCCATCTGGTGCCGCTCTACGTGTTGCGCATACTCCCCTACGTTCTCACAATCCTCACACTGAGTCTGGCCACCGCCCTGGGCCGCAGGGGTCACGCCCCGGCGGGCCTGGGCAAGCCGTACTTCCGCGAGAATTCATGACACTCCCCTACGACAACCGCCTCCACACCCTGGACAACGGCCTGCGCATCGCCACCGAACACCTTCAGGGAGCCCGCAGCGTAAGCTTCGGCATCTGGATAGAGGCAGGTTCGGTCCACGAGGCCCCCGGCCAGGAAGGCATGGCCCACCTCTGGGAACATCTGGCCTTCAAGGGCACGAAGCGCCGCTCCGCCCTGGACATCGCCAAGTCCCTGGATCTCTTGGGCGGCTACTCCAACGCCTACACCAGCCGCGAGCACACCTGCTTCCACGCCCGCGTGGTGGACACGCATCTGGACGAGGCCATGGACATCCTGGCCGACATCGTGCTCTCGCCGCGCCCCTCGGCGGACGACCTGGCCCGCGAGACCGACGTGGTGCTCCAGGAGATCGCCATGGTGGAGGAGGACCCGGAAGACTGCCTGATGGAGGCCTTCTGGCGCGAAATCTGGCCGCAGAGCTCCCTGGGGCACTCCATCCTGGGCATGCCCGAGACGGTCCGCAGCTTCGATCTTTCCGGGCTGGAGAGCTGGCGCACCGCCCATTACCGCCCCGGCAGCATCCTGGTCTCCGCAGCCGGGCACGTGCATCACGAAGCCTTCCAGGGCATGGTGGAGCGCCACTTCGGGTCGCTGCCGGAAGGCTCGCCCCTGTCCGCCCCGCCCCTAGGCCGCTACACCCCGGCCGTGCTCATGCGCGAGCGCGACACCGAACAGACCCACGTGGGCATCAGCTTTCCGGGCCTCGGGGCAACCGACGAGCGCCGCTTCGCCATGGGCATGCTGAACGCCGTGCTCGGCGGCAACATGTCCTCGCGCCTGTTCCAGGAGATCCGCGAACGCCGGGGACTGGCCTACACGGTTTACTCTTTCGCCAACGCCATGAGTGGCCAGGGCGTGCAGCAGATCTACGCCGCCGTGGACCCGGAGCGCACCGGCGAACTGCTGGACTGCCTGCGCCAGGAGCTGGCCAAGCTTGCAAGCGGCGGCGTGACCCCGGAGGAACTGGAGCACGCCCGCGACCACCTGCTTTCCGTTTTGTACCTGACCCTGGAATCGAGCGAGGACCGCATGTCGCGCCTGGCCCGCAACCAACTGCTGCTCGGGCGCTTCGTCCCGCCCGAGGAGACAGCCTCCCGCTTCGAGGAGGTCACCCTGGACGAAGTGCGCGCCCTGGCCGCAGAAATCCTCGACCCGGCCCGGGCCGGACTTGCCGTCATGGGTCCGACCGTGGACCCCGGATGGGCCGGAACCTTCAGGCCGTGACCCGCTTCGACGTCGCTCCGGGCGTGCTGATCCTGGCCCAGGGCGACATCGCCTCTTCGGAAACGCAGGCCGTGGTCAACGCAGCCAACTCCCGGCTGGCCGGGGGCAGCGGCGTGGACGGGGCCATCCATGCGGCGGCAGGACCGCAGCTTCCGGCGGCCTGCCGGGCGATCATCGCCGCGCGCGGCGACGTCGCGCCCGGAGACGCGGCCATCACGCCGGGCTTTGGCCTGCGCGCCGGATACATCATCCACGCCGTCGGCCCCATCTGGCGCGGCGGCCACTCCGGCGAACCACAGGCCCTGGCCTCGGCCTACCGCACCAGCCTGACCCTGTGCCGCGAGCACGCCATCGGCTCCGTGGCCTTTCCCGCCATCAGCTGCGGGGCCTACGGCTATCCCGTTGAGCTGGCCGCCCCCATCGCGCTGCGCGAACTGGCTCGGGGCCTCGCCGAGGGGCTGGTGCGCGAAGCCCACATGACGCTTTTTTCCCTTCAAGCATATGAAACCTGGCTGGGCATATCCCGCCGCATCCTGTAGGAAATCCCAATGGACATCCACGGAACCACCATACTGGCCGTGCGCGACGCCAAGGGCGTGGCCATGGCCGGAGACGGACAAGTCACCTTCGGCCAGGCTGTGGCCATGAAGCACTCGGCCCGCAAGGTCCGCCGCCTGTACAAGGACCGCATCCTTGCGGGCTTCGCCGGGTCCACCGCCGACGCCTTCACCCTGTTCGAGCGCTTCGAATCCAAGCTGGAGGAGTTCTCCGGCAACATCACCCGCGCTTCGGTGGAGCTGGCCAAGGACTGGCGCAAGGACAAATTCCTGCGCAAGCTCGAAGCCATGCTCCTGGTGGCCGACGCCACCACCATCCTGATCCTCACCGGCGCAGGCGACGTGATCGAGCCCGACGACGGCGTGGCCGCCATCGGCTCCGGCGGCACCTACGCCCTGGCCGCAGCGCGGGCACTTGCCCGCAACACCGACATCGGCGCTGCCGAAATCGCGCAGAAGGCCATGGACATCGCAGCCGAGCTGTGCGTCTTCACCAACTCCAACATCGTCCTGGAGACAGTGGACAAATCATGAACTCGCTCACCCCGCGTGAAATAGTATCCGAACTGGACCGCCACATCGTGGGCCAGCACCAGGCCAAGCGCATGGTGGCCATCGCCATGCGCAACCGCTGGCGCCGCCAGCAGCTGGACCCGGCGCTGCGAGACGACATCGCCCCCAAAAACATCCTCATGATCGGCCCCACGGGCGTGGGCAAGACCGAGATCGCCCGCCGCCTTGCCAAACTCTCCGGCTCGCCCTTCCACAAGGTGGAGGCCACCAAGTTCACCGAGGTGGGCTACGTGGGCCGCGACGTGGAATCCATGGTGCGCGACCTCATGGAGCTTGGCGTGCGCCTGATCCGCGAGGAAGAGGCCGGGAAGGTGCGCATCAAGGCCGAGACCGCCGCCGAGGAGCGCCTGCTGGACCTGCTCTTGCCCCCCATGGGACGCGCCGCGCCGTCCTATGCCGCCGACGCCATCGATGTCACTCCGGGAGGGTCGGCTGGCACGGGCGAAGAGGGCGGCTCCACCCGCGACAAGCTGAAAAAGCTCTGGCGCAAGGGCGCGCTTGACGACAAGCAGGTGGAGATGGAGGTCATCATCCCCTCCCCCACCGTGGACGTCATGGCCATGCCGGGCATGGAGGAGCTGGGCAGCCAGTTCAAGGACATGTTCTCCAAGGTGTTCCCCCAGAAGCGCAAGGCCCGCAAGCTCAAGGTGCGCGAGGCCTACGAGATCCTCATCGCCGAGGAGTCCGAGAAGCTGGTGGACATGGACAAGGTGGCCGAGGCCGCCAAGGAACGCGTGGAGCAGACCGGCATCCTGTTCATCGACGAGATCGACAAGATCTGCGGGCGCGGCAGCCAGGGCGGCTCAGGCCCCGACGTGTCGCGCGAGGGCGTGCAGCGCGATCTGCTGCCCGTGGTGGAAGGCTGCGTGGTGAACACCAAGTACGGCATGGTGCGCACGGACCACATCCTGTTCATCGCAGCCGGGGCGTTCCACTTCTCCAAGCCGTCCGACCTGGTGCCGGAACTCCAGGGACGCTTTCCGCTTCGCGCCGAGCTGTCGGCGCTCGGGCGAGAGGAGTTCCTGCGCATCCTCACCGAGCCGCAGAACTCGCTGACCGTGCAGTACAAGGCGCTGCTGGCCACCGAAGGCGTCACCGTGGAGTTCCCCATGGAGGGCCTGGAAGAGGTTGCCACGTTCGCCCAGAAGGTGAACGACGACACCGAGAATATCGGGGCGCGCCGCCTGTACACCATCATGGAAAAGATCATTCAGGACCTGTCCTTCGACGCCCCCGACCGGGGCGGCGAGACGGTTGTCATCGACAGGGAATATGTTCGCGAAAAGCTGAAAGACGTGGCAGAGGATCGCGACCTCACCCGTTATATCCTTTAAAGGACGCCGCATCATGGAAAACACCGCCCACAGCCAGGCCCGCGTGCTGCTCGAGTCGCTGCCCTTCATCCGCAAGTTCCACGGCCAGACCGTGGTCATAAAGTACGGCGGCCACGCCATGAAGGACGAAGCCCTGAAGAAGAGCTTCGCCCTGAACGTGGTGCTGCTCAAATACATCGGGGTGAATCCCGTCATCGTGCACGGCGGCGGCCCGCAGATCGGCCAGATGCTCACGCAGCTTGGCATCGAGTCGCATTTTCGCGAGGGGCTTCGCGTCACAGACGACGCCACCATGGACGTGGTGGAGATGGTGCTGGTCGGGCGCGTGAACAAGGAGATCGTCAACCTGATCAACCTGCACGGCGGCGCGAGCGTGGGCCTCTCCGGCAAGGACGGCTGGCTCATGAAGGTGCGCAAGCTCGAGATGGTGCTCACCCGCGAGGACGCCCCGCCCGAGATCATCGACCTGGGCAACGTGGGCGAACCCGTGCACATAAACGCCGGGCTCATCCGCACCCTCACCGGCAGCGGGGTCATCCCGGTGATAGCGCCCGTTGGCGTGGACGAGGCAGGCAAGACCTACAACGTCAACGCCGACACCGCAGCCGGGGCCGTGGCCCAGGCCCTGGGCGCGCGCCGCCTGATCCTGCTCACGGACGTGGCCGGGGTGCTGGACGCCGAGGGCAACCTGATCGAGTCCATGGACCTTCGCGAGGCCAGCTGGGCAATCCAGGACGGCGTGGCCAAGGGCGGCATGATCCCCAAGCTGAAGTGCTGCATGGAGGCCGTGCAGTCCGGCGTGGAAAAGGCGCACATCATTGACGGGCGAGTGGAAAACTCCCTCATCCTGGAACTGTTCACCAAGTCCGGCGTGGGCACGGAAGTGACCCACAAGCACTCGTGAAGCACCCCAGTCCTTTCGCGCGGCGGTTCCTGCGGGCCGCCGCGCTTTTCGCTTCATTCCTGGCCGTTCTCGCGCTGGCGGCAGGATATATTTCCCCATCAGCGGCCACTGCCGCCCAGGCTCCGGCACCTGCTCCCGCCTTGCAACGCACCCTGGTGCTGCCGCTCCAGCCTGCGCCCGGCATGAACTACGACGGAACCGGACCGGCGCTCCAGAACGTCATGGAGAACATGCTGTCCCTGAACCCGGCCCTGGAAGAGACCTATCTCCTGCGCCACATGCGCGACCCCTTCCCCACCGCCGCCGACCTCCAGGACTACATCCGGGGCCAACGCCACGCCAGCGCCCCCCTGGCCGGGGCCGCGCGGGAAGGGGCGCGCTACGTGCTGGGCGGGACCGTCATCTCCGACGCCCGCGCGGAAGTATGGATCATGGACCTGCTGACCGGCAGGACCGCTTCCAAAGTGCTGCCCGTGGACGCCCAGGGCGGGCTTGTGGCTTTTCGCAGGGAGCTTATGGATTTCCTGGCCGCGCAGCAGGCCCAGGCCGGGATGGCCGGGATGGCCTTCCCTCCTCAGCAGGCCGCCAAGGCCCTGGCCCCCGAGGCCACCAGCCTTGAGGCCCTGCGCCTGTTCGGGCGCTCCTACGGATCCTATCTGGTGTTTTCCCACCTGGGCAACCGCGCCTACCTGGACCTGGGCCTCTCCCGGCAGGCAGCCGGGGCCGCGCCGCAGGCAGCGCTGGTGGCCAATATGCACGGCTGGCTGCTCCACGCCCTGCGGCAGTCGCCAGCCGACGAGGAATATTTCCGCAAAGCCCTGAAACTGGACCCCAACAACGTGGACGCCCTGGACGGCATGATGCAGACCGCCCTGGCCAAGGGCGGCATCGACGCCGCAACGCCCTGGGCCTTGCGCAAGGCCAGGACGCGTGGAGCGGACGTCGGCCCGTCGCTGGCCGAGATGCATATGGTGCTGGGTAACAAGGCCGGGTACGAAAAACGCCTCCCCGTGGCTGCCGCGCACTTCAGGAAAGCCGTGGCCCTCTCTCCTGACTCAGAACAGGCGCCCATCCTGCTGGCCAGGACTCTGGACGCCATGGACATGAACAAGGAGGCGCACAAGGTGCTGGACGCCCGGCTGAAGCGGCCCGCCAACCCGGCAGTCGCCAGCATGCTGCTCAATTTCAAGGCCCGCCTGTACCGCTGGAACGCGTCCGCCTTCCGGAGACAAGGCCAGACAGGGCCGGAAAAAGACGAACTGGAGAAGGCGCTGGACGTATTGAAGACCAGCCCCATCCCGGACATGTTTGAATATTCCCTGGCCCTGCAACGGTTGGCCATCATCGCGTTCGAAAGCGGCGAGTACGTGCTGTCCAGCAGGTACCTGGAAGCCATCCCCCTGCAAAAGCACCATGACCCGCTCTTCGTGGAGGCGCTGTCGGCCCACGCCCTGGCCGGAGCCGGAGACCGGGTGTCGGCGCGGGACCTGGCCCGGACCCTGTCCGTGAAATACGCGGAGCGCGCACGCGCGCGGGAGCCTGTCTCCGAGCGGGCCTACGGGGCCCTGGAGCAGACTTTCCGGGGCCTGGAGGACGCCGCTATGGCGGAGTCTCTCAAGCGCCAGCGCGAGGCGCTGTTTCCGCCGCGCCAGTAGGACTGTTCCGGCACGCTCCGTCAGGACTAGAAATGACTGAGGCCCTCGCCGGTTCGGCGGGGGCCTTCTTTATCCGCCGTGTACGGCTAAAAGAAAAGGCGCGCCGCAGCGCGCCCCGCATGCTATTTCTTGGGCTGGAACACGAGCTGACATTCGCTGATCGCCGCCGAAAGCTTCTTGGCCGTAGCTGCGTCCACCGGTGAGCCCATCTTCATGACGGTCTCCAGTTCCACGAACTCCTTAAGTGAAAACGCCTTCATGACGCCCTTAAGGCTGCATTCGCAGTAGGCCTTGGCCAGCCGCTCCAACTCGGCGGGATCGGCCACCGTGCCGGCGACTCTCTCCTTGGCAGCGGGAATGCACCCCGCGATGAATTCGTCTCGCACGGCCTGCGGATATTCCTCCTGCCGGGAGCAGCCGCCCATGCCGAGCACCGCCACGCAGGCCAGCGCAAACGCGCTTAATGGCAAACGCATGGTACGCATCATGCCGCCGGGTCGCCGTCGGCCAGACGCACTTTGTCCTCGCCGTCCTGCTCCTTCACGTACACGTCCACCCGCTCCTCGCGCGAGGTGGGCAGGAGCTTGCCCATGTAGTCGGCCTGGATGGGCA
The DNA here is from genome assembly GCF_000429325.1 of Fundidesulfovibrio putealis DSM 16056. NCBI lineage: Bacteria > Pseudomonadati > Thermodesulfobacteriota > Desulfovibrionia > Desulfovibrionales > Desulfovibrionaceae > Fundidesulfovibrio > Fundidesulfovibrio putealis. The sequence continues at coordinate 43,870 of NZ_AUBQ01000016.1, read as the reverse complement.
GCTCGCGGTGTCCCCGGTCCACCAGCACCAGGAGTTCCACCTTCCTGGGACGACCGAAATCGAGGATGGCCTCCAGGGCGGCGCGAACGGTGCGCCCGGAATAGAGCACGTCGTCCACCAGGATGATCTTGCGCCCGTCGATGGCGAAGGGGATTTCCGTCTGGTTGATCTGGGGCTGGTGCGCCAGATTGGTCCAGTCGTCGCGGTACAGGTTGATGTCCAGCTTGCCCAGGGGCAGTTCGCAGGAGAGGCGCGATTCCAGTATCCTGCGCAGGCGCTGGGCCAGCTCCACGCCCCGGCGCTGCACGCCCACCAGGGCGAGCTCGGTGCACTCGCCGTGGCGCTCCAGGATCTCGAAAGCCAGCCGCTCCAGGGTGCGCGACATTTCCTTGCCGTTCATCACAATTTTTTGGCGCTTCATAACCTGTCCAAACGATGCTGTTTTTTGAATATTATCCGATATCGCCGGGCAAGGCAAACCCGGTCATCAAACTTTCGTATTTGACCAAGTGCACATCGAGACCTACTTCACTGGTCAAGAATAATCCGAACGGAGGAATTCATGGTTACAGTTACCGAAACCGCGAAGGCACAGCTCGACGCGTACTTCGCTGAAAATCCCAAAGCTCCCATCCGCATCTTCCTGAGCAGCGGCTCCTGCGCCGGGCCGCAGCTGAGCCTGGCCCTGGACGAACCCAAGGATTCCGACGACGTGTTCGACGTGAACGGCTATTCCATCGTCGTGGACAAGGAACTCCTGGCGGAAGCCAAACCCCTGACCGTGGAATTTGGCGGCGCGGGCTTCGCCGTGCAGTCCAGCCTGAAGCTCGGCGGCGGTTGCGGCGGCGGCTGTTCCTGCTCGAGCGGCGGCTGCTCCTGATCCGAAACGTTCCCCCTGGCCTCGCCACCGGCGACACTTCACAACAGTTTTGAACGTTTGCGGCGATGCGTCCCTACCGGCAACGGGTGGGACGCATCGCCGCTGATGGTTCGCGCAGCGCTGAACCGGGCGCCGTACTTCCAAAGCAACTCGCCTTCAGCCGTTATTACCACTGCCTCTTTCAACTATAGATAAATCTCGCATTTGACAAAGACGACCTCTGAGCTTACCTATCAGATTGACTTTTATCATCTCAGGAGGCTCCAATGTTTACCCTGACCGAAGCTGCAAAGAAGCAGCTGGATTCGTACTTCGCGGACAAGGAGAAATCCCCCATCCGCGTGTACCTCTCTTCCGGCGGCTGAGCTGGCCCCCGGCTGGCATTGGCTCTGGACGAGCCAAAAGATACCGATGATGTTTTCGATGCGGACGGCTACTCCTTCGTGGTGGATAAGGAACTCATGACCAAGGCCCAGCCCATCACCGTGGACCTGTCCTACATGGGCTTCCAGGTCAATTCGAGCCTGGAACTCGGCGGCGGCGGATGCTCTTCCGGCTCCTGCTCCTCCGGCTCCTGCTCCCAATAGTTTATGCACTCCAGGGCGGCGGCCAGTCCGCCGCCCTTCTCCACCGTCCCTCCGCATCCTGGCATCGTTGCACTTCACCTCCCGAAACAATTGGCGTATGAGTGCCCGATCGCGACGCACCTGCATGCTCTGGAGCTCTGATGCCCGGCAAGATTCTCATCGTTGACGACGAAATACATATCCGCATGCTCCTCGAGCAGACGCTTGAGGATCTGGAAGAAGAGCACGGCGTGACCATCCTTTCCGCCTCCAACGGCGAAGAGGGGCTCTCGCTCATCAAGCGGGAAAAACCCGACGTGGTCTTCCTGGACATCATGATGCCCAAATTGAACGGATACGAGGTCTGCCGCCGCATCAAGGACGATCCCACGCTCTCGGGCTCGCTCCAGATCGTGCTGCTGACGGCCAAAGGCCAGGAAGTCGACAGGCGCCAGGGCCTGGAACTGGGAGCCCGCCACTACATGACCAAGCCCTTCGACCCCGACGAGGTTCTCGCTACCGCCCGAACCCTGCTGGGCATCCCCCGCTGACAACGCGCCCGAAGTCGCGTCCCATGGTTTTACGCAGATTTCTCAGAAACAACGATCTTTCGCCCCTGTTCGCCAAGGCCAAGGCGCTCCTCGACCCAGGTTGGGGCGTGGGCATCGTCCAGGGCGGCAGACTTCTCGCGGGCCTGGGCATCGAGGACGACCATCTGGATCAGCCCGGAGCTTTGCGCTTCAGCTCGTCCTTCTCCACAACCGGCCAGCCCGCCGGACATGTGGTCGTGGCTCCGACCCAGGCCACGGGCGGCCATTTCGCGGTCCAGAACGTCCAGCTGGTGGCGGACTTCCTGGCCCAGAGCCTGGAGATGCTCCTCAAGCAGGACGAAGCCCGGCGCGCCCTGGCCACGGACACCCTGCAGAAATACCGGGAGCTCTCCCTGCTGCACCGGGCCACCGTGGGCCTGAACACATCGCTGCGCCTGCGCGAGGTCGGTCGCGCCCTGCTTGCCGAATGCCAGTCCGGCGCGCTTCCCATGGAAATGGGCATGCTCTTCCTGCGCGACAACGACAACGAGGACCCCTCGCCCATCGCATCCTTCGGCCCCGCAGGCGCGCACCAGCTGGAACGCATCCTCTCCGGGCCGTTCTTCGCCGACATCATGCGCAGCGGCAAAGGCGAGATCATAAGCGACCTCTCCGCAGATTCCCGCTGGCATGACGAGGTCCCCGGCCTGAAGTCGCTCCTGGCCATGCCCATCGTGGCCGCCGACTCGCGCGTGGGGGCGCTCATCCTGGCCAGCGCGCGCGACATCCCGGTGGAAGCCTCCCACCTGCAGTACGTCACCACGCTGGCCTCCGTGGCCGGAACCGCCATGGGCAACGCCGTGCACTTCGAGAGCATCCAGACCCTGATGAAGGCCCTGCTCCAGGCGCTGGCCACCGCCATCGACGCACGCGACCCCTTCACCGCCGGGCACTCCCACCGCGTGGCCCGGCTGGCCGTGGCCCTGGGCAAGGTGGTCCATCAGGACGACTCCCGCTTCAAGGACGTCGCCTTCGACGGCAATGGGCTGGCGGAAATCTTTTACGCGGGCCTGCTGCACGACGTGGGCAAGATCGGCGTGCGCGAACAGGTGCTCACCAAGGCGTCGCGCCTGCCAGACTCCCACATGCAGGTCATCGGCATGCGCATGGCCCTGCACTCCGAGGTGATCGGGGCGCCCTGGAAGAACAACTTCGAACGCCTGCGCCGCATCAATCGCTCCGACACCATAAGCCGCGACGACGCCGCCCTGGTGATGGAGATAGGGCAGCAGGAGATCAGCGTCTACGGACAGCTGATGCCGGTGCTCACCGACGAGGAAGCCATGGCCCTCATGGTGGCACGGGGGAACCTCCTGCCTGAGGAACGACGCGAGATAGAACGCCACCCCACCGAAAGCTTCCGCATCCTCCAGCACATCCCCTTCCCCCGCAACATGCAGAACCTCCTGGACGCCATCTTCCAGCACCACGAGCGCCTGGATGGCTCAGGCTACCCTTCCGGACTCAAGGGCGACGAGATCTCGCTCATAACCCGCATCCTCATGATCGTGGACATCTACGACGCCGTCACCATGGAGCGGCACTACAAGCCCGCCCTGCCCAGGGCCAAGGCCCTGCTGGTGCTGGAGGACGAAGCCGAACAAGGCAAGCTGGACAGGCACCTGGTGAACCTCATGGCGCAACACATCGAGCAGATCGAGGAAGATTCCCAGAACATGGACATGCACCAGGATTTCGACGCCATCCTCTCAATCGCCCCGCGCTAGCCTCCCCTCGCACCCGATTTCCGCCGCCTCCAGCCACACGCATCTTGCGCCCGGCCCCGGTCTCGATTAGGCAGCCTGATCGCCAGACATGCCGAGGGGATCACCATGCACAGCTTCGCCAGCGACAACAATTCCGGCGTCCATCCCGCCGTCCTCGCCGCCATCGCCAAGGCCAACACCGGCCACGCCGTGGGCTACGGCGCGGACCCCTGGACCGAGGCCGCACAGGACTCCTTCCGCACCGAATTCGGCCCGGACGCCCAGACCTTCTTCGTGTTCCTGGGAACCGCCGCCAACGTCCTTTCCCTGAACGCCCTCACCCGCTCGCACCACGCGGTCATCTGCGCCAGAACCGCCCACATCAACGTGGACGAGTGCGGCGCGCCTGAGCGCATGCTGGGCTGCAAGCTGCTCACCTGCCCCGGCACGGACGGCAAGCTCACGCCGGACGACGTGCGCCCCTTCCTGAACGACCTGGGCAACGAGCACCACAACCAGCCGCGCGTCATTTCCATCACTCAGTCCACGGAACTGGGCACCGTCTACCTCCCCCAGGAAATATTGGCCCTGGCCGATTTCGCCCATCAGCACGGCATGTTCCTGCACATGGACGGCGCGCGCATCGGCAACGCCGCCGCCGCGCTGAACCTGAGCCTGGCCGCCGTCAGCCGCGACTGCGGCGTGGACGTGCTGAGCTGCGGCGGCACCAAGAACGGCATGATGTTCGGGGAGGCCGTGGTCTTCTTCCGGCCCGAACTGGCCAGCGAATTCCGCTACCAGCGCAAGCAGGCCATGCAACTGGCCTCCAAGATGCGCTTCATCTCCGCGCAGTTTTCCGCCCTCCTCGCCGACTCGCTGTGGCTTTCCAACGCCCAAAACGCCAACGCCATGGCCCGGCTGCTGGCGCGCGAGGCCGCTGCCGTCCCAGGCGTCACGCTCACCCGCCCCGTGGACACCAACGCCGTGTTCGCGCGCATCCCGGCCAAGGCCGTGGCCGCGCTTCAGGAGCGCTATTTCTTCTACGTGTGGAACGCCTCGCAGGCCGACGCGCCCGAAGTGCGCTGGATGTGCTCGTTCGACACCACCGAGCAGGACGTGCTGGCGTTCGTCCAGGCGCTGCGCGGCGTGATGGCGGGAATGTAAGGAGGAGAAGGCCTCCGGCGGGCAAAGAGGGCTCCGCCCTCTCTGCACTCTCCCGCCAGGGGGATGATCCCCCTGGACCCTCAGTTAGCTTCGCGTAACATATCGTCACTTCTAACAATAAAGGCCTGAAGCGCGAACCGCGCTCCAGGCCTTATATTCTTGGAAATCGCCGTCTTCGGCGATGGCTGGCCGCCGGGATAAGCCGCTTTGGGCGTTCCCGGCGGTATCCCCCGCGCTCCCCCTGCCCAGCCTGCACACGACGCGAAGCGGAAAGCCGGGTCCAGGGGAGGCTTCTCCCCTGGCGGGTACAGGGCGGAGCCCGCCGGGGTCCGGGGCGGAGCCCCGCGCCTCTCCTCTCCCCTACTTGCCAGCCTTCTCGGACTCGGCGATGGCGGTCAGGAAGTCGTTCATCAGCTGTTCGCCTTCGGGTCCGAGGGCTTCCTTGATGTAGGCCTTCACGGCAGGCACGGCCACTTCGCGGAACTTGGCCTTCTCCTCGGCGGTCAGGGCGTAGACTTCCATCTTCTTGGCCAGGGCGGGCAAGCCGCGATCCGAGGCTTCAATCACGCGGGCCAGACCGCGTCCGGCCACGATGGCGGACTTGGCCGCGTAGTTGACCACGTCCATCTCCTGCGGGGTCAGGGACTTGTAGAACTCGGGGTTCATGACCCACACGTAGGGGGCGAAGATGTGCTCGGAGAGGGTCAGATACTTCTGCACCTCGTCGAACTTGGCGAAGGCGATGATGGGGATGGGGTTCATCTGCCCGTCGGCCACGCCGGTCTGGAGTGCGGTGTAGACTTCGGCCCAGGCGATGGCCACGGGCTGGCCGCCCAGGGCGGAAACCATGCGTTTGTGAGTTTCCAGGCCCATGGTGCGGATCTTCAGGCCCTTCAGGTCGTCGGGGGTCTTGATGGGCTTCTTGGAGTTGGAGAAGGCGAAGAAGCCGCCGGAGTCGCCAAAGCCCAGCACCTTGAAGCCGGTCTTCTTGGTGATGTCGGCGGAGAGCTTCTGGCCGAAGGGGCCGTCCAGCACGGCGTAGGTGGCGGAGATGTTGGGGAAGGCGAAGGGGATGTCCAGCACGCCGATGGGCGGATACATGGCCGCGAAGCCGCCCACGGAGAAGATGCCGGACTGGATGACGTTGTCCTTCACCTGCTGGAGCACCTCGTTGTCCTTGCCCAGCTGCGAGTTGGGGAAGGTCTGCACCTTCACCTTGCCGTTGGTGCCCGCCTCCACCAGGGACTTGAACACCTGGGCCATGGCTCCGGTGGAGTTGTCGAAGGGGTCGTCCTTGTTCAGGTGGTGCAGCTTGATCACTTTCTGGGCCAGGGCAGCTCCGGGCAGCACGAACATCACGGCCAGGGCGGCGGTCAATAAGAGCGAGACGAGTTTACGCATGCCTGCCATCCTTCTTGCGGTTGAAGTTTCGTTCTAGTTTAACAGCAGCCGTGGTCCGAGCATCGCCAGGTCCGTCCAGAAGGTGATGATGAAGAGAACCGTCACCTCCACGATGATGAACGGCCAGAGCGATTTGGCGATGTTTTCGAGCTTCTCCCCGGTGATGGAGCACAAAACGAACAGACAAGCTCCAACCGGCGGCGTCATGAGACCGATGTTCAAGGACAGGACGATCATGATGCCCGCGTGCACCGGGTCCATGCCGATGGAGGCGGTCAGCGTGCCCAGCACCGGGGCCAGGATGATGAGCGCGGCGTTGATGTCCAGGATCATGCCGATAAACAGCAGCAGGACCAGGATCAGGGCCTTGATGATCACGGGGTCGCGGGAGATGGAGAAGAAGAAGGCTGCGATGGCCTGGGGGATCTGTTCGAATGTCATCCACCAGGAGAGGATGGACGCCGCCGCGATGATCAGGAACACGATGCCCGTGACCCGCGCCGTGCGGATGCACATCTCCAGCACGTCGCCCAGGGTGACGGTGCGGAACACGAACATGCCCACGATGATGGCGTACATCACGGCGATGGCCGCCGCTTCGGTAGGGGTGACTATGCCGGTGAGGATGCCGCCCAGGATGATAACCGGCATGAGCAGCGGGATGATGGACGCCTTGAAGGACACGAAGATGTCCCACAGGCTGAAGTGCGAGCGGCTCTTGGGCAGGCAGAGTTTCCGCGCCAGCGACGCGATGACCGCCATGCAGGCCACGCAGATCATGAGGCCGGGCACGATGCCCGCCGCGAACAGCCCGGCGATGGACACGCCCATGAGCGAGCCGTAGATGACCATGAGGTTCGAGGGCGGGATGGTGGGGCCGATGATGGACCCGGCCACCGTCACCGCGCAGGCGAAGGGCCGGGTGTAGCCCTGGCTGACCATGGCCGGGACCAGGGTGTTGCCAAGCGCGGCGGCGTCGGACACGGCAGCCCCGGTCATGCCCGCGAAGATGGTGGAGGCCACGATGTTGGAGTGGGCCAGGCCGCCGCGCATGTGCCCTACCAGGGCGTCGGTGAAGGCCACCAGCCGCAGGGTGATGCCGGACTTGTTCATGATCTCGCCCGCCAGGATGAAGAAGGGCATGGCCATGAAGGTGAACAGGTCCAGGCCCTCGAAGTAGCGCTTGGGGGCCATGGCCATGAAGTTCACGCCGCCGATCTGCAAGAGCCCCAGAATGCCGGTGACGCCCAGCACGTAGCCGATGGGCAGGCCGATGAACATGAGCACGATGAAGGCGATGGCGACGCTAATCATTGAGGGTCCCTCCAGCCAGGGAGCATTCCTCGGCTTCGTGCTTGGCGTGTCCCATGGAGGCCAGGATCATGAAGGCGGTCAGGATGCTGGAGACCGGCACCGCCGCGAACGGCACGGCCATGCTCATGTGGAAGATGGTGGCGAACTGGCTCGCGCCCTTGACGGTCATGCCGATGCCGAACCAGGTGAGGAACAGGAAGAAGGCGACGCCAATGAGGTCCAGGACGAAGCGGACCGTGCGTTGCATGGAGGGGGAGAAGTGCCGGAACACGAGATCCAGCCCGATGTGCTCGCGCCGGTAGGCGCCGATGGGCACCGCCAGCAGCGCGCCCCAGATCATCACGTAGCGCGAGAGCTCTTCCGTCCAGGTGAGACCGAGGTCCACGGTGTAGCGGGAGAAAATCCCCAGCCAGACGATGACCACCATGGCGGCCATGCACAGGCCGCAGACCACTTCCAACGTCCGGTTCAGTCTTCCCGCGAGTCCGTACAGGCCGCCCGCAGGGAGATTACGTGATTCGCTCATGCATTCTCCCGCGTGTCGCAATGTGACAGAAAAGCTTGGAATGACACTATATCGTCAGGACTCCGCCAGCAACGGCAAATAATCTGATTCATCTTATTGAAAAATTTCGGGGATATGAGATGACAACCCGCATGACGCACCGAATCCTGACCATAAATCCGGGCTCCACCTCCACCAAGGCTGTTCTTTTCGAAGGCGGGAAATGCCTGCTTGAGGTGGAACTGGCCCACGACAGGAGCGAACTGGGGCGCTTTGCACGCGTGATCGACCAGCTGGAACACCGGGTGGAGCGCCTGAAGGCCGAACTGGGCGATCCGACCGCGCTCGGCAGGCTGGACGCCGTGGTCGGGCGCGGGGGCTTTCTGGCTCCCATCCCCGGCGGGGTCTACGCCGTGAGCCAGGCCATGCTGGACGAACTGAGCGTGGCCGCGCACGGGGATCACGCCAGCAACCTGGGGGCCTTCATGGCGCGCGAGTTCGCGGAGCTTTTCGAATGCCCGGCGCTCATCGTGGACCCGGTGGCCACGGACGAGCTGATGGACGCCGCACGCCTGACCGGCCTGCCCGAAGCGCCGCGCCGCAGCATCTTCCACGCGCTGGGCCAGCGCGGGGCCGCACGCGAGGCAGCGCGCAGGCTTGGGCTCGACTACGAGCGGGGCCGCTTCATCGTGGCCCACCTGGGCGGGGGAATTTCCGTGGGCGCGCACCTGAAGGGGCGCGTGGTGGACGTGACCAACGCCCTGGACGGCGAAGGCCCCATGAGCCCCGAGCGCTCGGGCTCGCTGCCGCTTCTGCCGGTGCTGAAGCTGATCGAGGACGGGGTGTACACTCCCGCGCAGTTGCGCGAGGTGCTGACGCGCCGGGCCGGGCTCGCGGCGCACCTGGGCGAGAGCGACCTGCGCCGGGTGGAAGCGCGCATGGACGCGGGCGACGAAAAGGTCCGGCAGGTGTTCGAGGCCATGGTATACGCTATCGCCAAGGCAGTGGCTTCGATGGCCCCTGCCCTGGAAGGCCGGGTGGAGGCGGTGGTTTTCACAGGCGGGATGGCCCGCAGCACACGCCTGACGCACGAGCTGACGCGCCTGACCGCCTATCTGGGGCCGGTGGTCGTGGTGGCCGGGCTGGAAGAGATGGAGACCATGGCCCGTGGCGCGGAGCTTGCGTTGTCGGGCAAACTGCCCGTCCAGACGTATCCGCCGGAGCCCGCCGCCGCTACATGATCTTATCCATGAAGGAGCGGATGCGCGGCATCTCGCAGTCGGAGCCGAAGAATTTCGCTGGCGGGTCGGCCAGCAGGATGCGCCCGGCCTCCATGAAAGCCACGGTGTCGGCCACTTCGCGGGCAAAGCCCATGTTGTGCGTGACGATGACCATGGTCATTCCCTCGAAGGCCAGCTTCTTGATGGCCTCGAACACTTCCCCCACCAGTTCCGGGTCCAGCGCCGAGGTCGGCTCGTCAAAAAGCATCAGCTTGGGCTGCATGGCCAAGGCCCGCGCGATGGCCACGCGCTGTTTCTGCCCGCCCGAGAGCGTGGCCGGGAAGCGGTCGGCCTTGTCGGCCATGCCCACCTTGCCGAGCACCTCCATGGCCAGGTCGCGCGCCTCGTTCCTGGGGCGGCCAAGCACGGTGACGGGACCTTCCATCACGTTGCCCAGGGTGGTCATGTGCGGGAACAGGTTGAACTGCTGGAACACCATGCCGATCTGGGTGCGCAGCGCGCACAGGTTCTGCTGCGTGTCCAGCACGAGCTTGCCGCCCACCTGCCTGTATCCCGCGCTCCTGCCCTCGAAGCGGATCTCGCCCGCGTCGATGGTCTCCAGGAAATTCATGGCCCGAAGCAGGGTGGACTTGCCCGAACCCGAGGGGCCGATGATGACCACTTTCTCGCCGCGCGACACGGTCATGGACACGTCGTCCAGGGCGTCGTGCTCGCCGAAGCGTTTGCGCAGGTTCAGACACTCGATGAGGGGATGCGTGTCAGCGTTGCTCATAAATGCCCACGCGCGCCTCGATGCGCTCGAAGATGAAGGTGAACACGGTGGTAAAGAACAGGTAGATGATGCCCGCCAGGATGATGGCGGTCACGTTGAAGTAGGTGTTGAACATCTGGTCGGCGGCGCGCATCAGTTCCACCATGGCGATGGTGGAGACCAGGGCCGTGTCCTTGATGAGCGCTATGAACTCGTTGGCGATGGGCGGAACCAGACGCTTGTAGGTCTGGGGAACGATGACCCGGCGCATGGCCTGGCCGTAGGTCATGCCCAGGGCCTTGGCCGCCTCCATCTGCCCGCGCGGGATGGACTCGATGCCTGCGCGGATGATCTCGGCCAGATAGGCCGAGTAGTTCACGCCAAGGCCGATGAGTGCGGCGGACAGTGGCTTTAGCGTGATGCCCATGGACGGCAGGCCGTAGTAGATGAAAAAGAGCTGGAGCAGGAGCGGCGTGCCGCGAAACAGCCAGATGACCATCCAGCACGGGGCACGCAGAAATTTAAAGGAGCTTATGCGCCCAAGCGCAATGAGCAGGCCCCCCACCGGGGAGATGATGATGGTGCAGAACACCAGCAGCAGCGTCATTCCCGCACCCACCAGCAGCGAGGGCAGAAAACGCCAGCAGTCCTGGAGGAAGCGCTCCCAGGCGGGCATGCGCTCGCGCTCGATGGAGATGATGAGGTTCTTGGCTTCGGCGTGCTCGGAATAGTGGGCCAGCACCTCGCGCGCGGCGGCGACCGCGCCGTTGAAATCCTTGGAGGCGATGCGAAGCCGCGCCACCTGCATGCGGGCGCTGGCGTAGAGCCCTTCGTCCTCGGCGTCGGCGATGGGCGCGGGGACTTGCAGGAAGATGGCCTCGGCGTCCTGGAGACGGCCTTCGGCCATGGCGTCGCGCCCCTGGCGCATCAGCGTTTCGGAGTCCTGCGCCTGGGCGGGAAGAGCCCCCAGCAGCGCGGACAGAGCGCATAGGGCGCACAGGACGATAAGCCCTCTTTTCAGAGCGACTCTCAGATGCCTTAAACTGTATGATTTGCCGTTCACGACGCGAAGCCTATGGAAAGTTTTTGAAGGGGGTGCAGGGGGAAACTTTTTTCAAAAAGTTTCCCCCTGCTCTTCTCTTGGTCTTAACTCTTACCACTTCTTGGGGTTGGTGATGTCCTCACCGAACCACTTCTTGCTGATCTTGCCCATGGTGCCGTCGGCGACCATCTGGTCGATGGTCTTCTGGACCATGTTCTTCAGGTCGGCGTCGGCCTTGCGGAAGGCGATGCCGAAGGGCTCCTTGGTGATGAAGCCGGGCAGGACTTTGTACTTGCCGGGGTTGGTGGCGACGAAGTAGCGGCCGGAGACGTTGTCGATCACCACGGCGGCCAGGCGGCCGGAATCCAGGTCCAGGAAGGCCTTGGGGTTGGCGTCGTATTCCTTGACCTCGGCGGGGGCCTTGGGGAGCTTCTTCACGGCTTCCACGGCGGAGGAACCCTTCTGGACGCCCACGACCTTGCCGGCCAGGTCGTCAAAGCCCTTGGCCTTGCTGTCGACCTTCACAACGGCGATCTGGCCGTCCATGATGTAGGGATTGGTGAAGAGCACCTTCTCGGCGCGCTCCTTGGTGATGGTCATGCCGTTCCAGATGCAGTCGAACTTCTTGGAGTCGAGCGACAGGATCACGCCGTCCCAGGCGGTGGGCTGCCACACGATCTTGATGCCCAGGCGCTTGCCGAGCTCTTCGGCGGCGTCGATGTCGAAGCCGACCAGCTTGCCGTCGTCCTGCTTGAAGCCCATGGGGGGGAAGGAATCGTCCAGGCCGATGACCAGCTTGCCTTCCTTCTTGACCGCGTCCCAGGAGCCGTCGGCGGCCTGGGCCAATCCGGTGAACCCGCACAGAACCATCGCCAGAGCCAGAATCCAGATGCGTTTCATGAGTGCCTCCTCATTTGGTGTGCCTGCTGTCTGCTCAACCCACGTGCCCGGATGTCCGGGCAAACCCCGAATCCCTATAGGATGGGGCGGGAAGTGGCAAGTGCCGGGGAGGCTGGGGAATGTCCGGGTATAGCCGGAGGAGCTTTCAGGGAATCCGGTTGCGGATCTCAGGAAAGGGGTTGGGAGCTGGACGCGCACGCCCTGACAGACTCGGGCAGAACGGGGCGGAGGGGGCTTGCGGGCGTGCCGGACACCAGATGGTCCACCACTTCGTCCAATGTCTTGGGCGTATGGGACCGGGCGTTGCCGCACTGGCAGGACGGCGTTTCCGGGCAACCCTCCAGGATATGGTCAAGGATGGAATCGATGGCTTCGATGGACATGGCACAGGCTCCCTTGGCGTAACGGCGCGACTTGCCAAATACCGCGCGCGCGTGCCCTGAGTGCAACATGACTGCGCCAGTCCGGCGACGGGAAAGAAAAAGCCCCGGCGGGTGGCCGGGGCTTGAAGGGGTGAGCCTGTATGCTCGGGAGTATATTAGGACTGCGTGCCCAGGAAGCGGATGGACACGATCTCGTAGCTGATGCGGCCGCGCGGGGCGTCCACGGTGATCTCGTCGCCTTCCCCCTTGCCGAGCAGCGCCTGCCCCACGGGAGAGAGGATGGAGATGCTGCCCTTGCTGGGCTCGGACTCGTCGGGGCCGAGCAGCGTCCAGGTTTTCACCTCGCCGCTGTTGGAGTCCTCGATTTCCACGGTGGCGCCGAAGATGACCTTGTCGCCGCTCAGTGTGCTCAGATCGATGACCTGGCTGGTGGCCAGACGGCCCTCAATGTAACGGATACGCGCTTCCAGCATCCCTTGGCGGTCACGGGCGGCCTCGTAACCCGCGTTTTCGCGCAGGTCGCCTTCTTCCCGGGCGACTTTGATGGCCTCGATGACGGCAGGACGCTCGTTCTTGAGGTCGCCAAGTTCCTTTTCGAGACGTCTGAAACCTTCCATGGTGATGGGGACACGTTGCATTTTCGATTCCTCAAACTTGCCCCAAGGGGAGGCCCCTGGGGACGCGATATGAAATAAAAAAGGGTTGCCCGAGGCCTCACGGCCCCGGGCGTGTTCCGATGAAGTACAGATACCCTAGCCCTCAGGCCGGGTCAAGTTCCCCGGCGTGGCGATCAGTGGGTCTTGTCCGAACCAGGCCTTGCCTTGCCGGAAGCCTTGTATTCCCGGGCCTTGGCCTCGCGCGCCTCCAGGATGGCCTCCTCCACGCGCGACAGCCGGGCGCACAGCGACGCGGCCACTTCGGCCATTCCCTGGCCGCCCATGGCTTCCACGCTTTGCAGGTCCTCTGCGATAACCTTCTCCATGCGCTCGGACTCCAGGAACATCACGTAGGCCAGGGCCAGGGCCGCGTTGTTCTCCTCTGATCCGTCGCACAGCACTTCCACCTGCGACGCCTCGGCTGTTTCGAACAGACGGTCCACGAACATGCCGATCCATTTGCGGTGCAACTCGGGCAGCAGCGGGGGCACGGTTTCGGCCACGCAGGCGGCAGCCTGGCTGGACATGTCGGGCCGCACGGCTCCGAGCAGTTCGCGGATGGCCTCCTGGCGGCCGTCCTGGGATTCGAGGGTGCGCTGATAGAGAACCTTGTGAATGTGCAGCCGCATGACTGCCTCGCGGGGATCCATGTCAGGAGTATCCTCCTTTTACGGTTGGGGAAGAGCCTAAATAATGCACACTCCCCCGACAGGCAACCCCCCGGCGCACAAGCATTTTTCGCTTGCGCGCCAACCGCGGCGGGTACACATTGCCCTCATGAACGCCACACTTCATGAAATCATCGAGCTTACAGGCGAACTTATCCGCTTCCGTTCCACCGCCTCCAACCAGGCCGAGCGCACGGCCTGCGCCGATTTCATCGTCGCCTGGCTGAAGCGCCACGGCATCGAAAGCCAGCGCGTCACAGTGGACGGCGTGGACAGCATCCTGGCCCTGCCCGATTCCGGACATTGCCGCGTGCTGTTCATGGCCCACTTCGACGTGGTGGACGCGCCGGAGCACCTGTTCACCCCCGAAGTGAAGGACGGCAAGCTCTTTGGTCGCGGAGCCAACGACGACAAGTACGCCGTGGCCACATCCATGGTGCTGCTCAAGCGCCTGCGGGAGCGCGGCGAACCCAGCTCCACAGGCACTCTGGGCATACTCCTGAGCGGCGACGAGGAGGTCGGCGGACGGCGCGGCGCGCAACAGGCATTGAAGCAGGTCTCGGCGGACTTCTGCATCGCCCTGGACGGCGGCAACCCCGAGAGCATGGTGGTGCTGGAAAAGGGCGTCCTGCGCCTGAAGCTGACCGCGCGCGGCAAGGCAGCCCACGGCGCGCGCCCCTGGATGGGCGTCAACGCCATCGAGGCCCTCATGGCCGATCTGGCGGCGCTGAGACCCCTCTTCGACGTGGACGCCCCCGAGCACTGGCATCGCACCCTGAACATCGGCATGATAAGCGGCGGCACCGTGGTGAACATGGTCCCGGCCAGTGCCGAGGCCTCCCTGGACATCCGCTACACCGAGCACGACGACCCCGATGCCCTGCTGGAATCCATCAAGGCCGCCGTGGCTGGCGAAGTCACGCTTATTCGTCGCGACTCCATCTTCAACGGCGGGCAGTCCCCCCTGCTGGACCGCCTGCGCACATTCGCCCCCAAGGCCGAGCTGACCCGCGCCCATGGAGCCAGCGACGCCCGGTTCCTGTCCGAGCACGCCATCCCCGGCATCGTCTGGGGCGCGGAAGGCGCGGGCACGCAGCACTCCGAGGGTGAATACCTGGTGATCGAAAGCCTGGAACGTTTGGTCGGGAGCCTGGAAGGGTTCCTGGACTGCCTGCACGCCGAGGAGTCGGGGGTGTAGCGCCCTCTTTTGAAATACCCACAAGCTGCCTCTTGAATTTCAGCACGACATGGATGCACTGCGGAACACGGACCGTGTTTCTTCGCATGTATTTCCATGGTTCTGTGCTTTGTCCTGCAGACAGTTGTTTATTTACTGGACATAGTAAAAAAAATGCGCTTTATCAGAAATGGGTCCGCAGATCATCCTTGCCACTGAGAGGATGATGCAAGAACGGATTCGTTTGGTCCAGAAACCGTAAACCAGGAGCGCAATGCGCAAAAATCGGCTGTGGCAGGTAACGGGTGAATCGCACACGTTAGACTTGGCTCTCTATGAACTCCAAGAAACGATCATGAGGTAAGAAATGAAAATCTTGTCGCTTTTGATTTCGTTGATGCTGTTCAGTGCCACTGCATTCGCTGCCGATGAAGCTGCAGATTTAGCCAACAGAGCTCAATTCGAAAAGGAATGCGCTGCGATGATTGCACCCGGCGGACCTTGCGCTGACGTCAAAACCGGCGGCGGCGGCAGGAGAGGTTGCGTTGCCAAGCCGGAAAACCTTGAAAAAGCCACTCCTGCCTGCAAGAAAGTCATTGAGGATTGGAAGGCGCTCCCCAAGTAGTACTGGAGTTCCCCTTACGTCAGATACAGTGACGGTGTAGATAATTGTACCCCCGTTGCGGATAAAGCCTCCGCGACGGGGGTTTCTTGCGACGAACGTCTGTGACTGGCATGGGTCAGGGTGTCGCGGAAGACAGCCTCCGGCGGCCAAAGGGGCGAGCCCCTTTGGAAACCCTTATGGGCTCTGCGTGTCCAGGTTGATTGGGTCAAGATCAGGCAAAGTCGAGCATGGCGACAGCTCGCACTGGTGCGCCGTCGCCGCATAGAGCCAGCGGAAGCCCTATGAACAGGAAGATTTGGTCGCGGGGCAGTTTGGACGTGTTGGCCAGATTCTCGAAGCTCACGATCCCCGCCCGGCACAGTTCGCGCTCGACAGCCTCGTCCATGGGGAGCTCCACGGCCTGCGCCACGAACGGCGGACGCGCCGCCAGCACCAGGGGGAGCTCGTCCCCGTCCAGGGGCGCGTCGGCGTAGATCAGGCCAACGCCTGCCGGGATTGTCCCGCAGCCGGAGTCCGGCGAAGCGTCACGTGTGACGCCCTTCTGTCCTCCCGGCATGCGCGTCACCGGCTGACGCACGAGTGCCCGTCCCACGAAATGCGTAAGCGCCAGTTCTTCCAGACGCGCCCCGTCCTCGGCCATGTGCCAGGGCGCGTTCACGTGCGTTCCCGCGTGGCTCCCAAGACGTATCTCGCTCAGACGCCAGCCCTCAACCGGCAGGTCGTGGATCTGCCGGACGCTCACCGGCGGATCGCCGGGATACCCGGCCATGCCGTCGGCCACGGGCACCGTCAGGTCAATGAGGCGCATGGGGCTGGGCTTGGCTCGCGCCCGCCGGGGCCTCCTCGCCGTTCTTGCTCTTGAAGCGCTTGCCGAGCCAGGTCTGGAAGCGGTCCAGGTAGGTGTAATAGACCGGGGTGAAGTACAGCGTCAAAAGCTGCGACACCATGAGACCGCCCACCACGGCCAGGCCAAGCGGCCTGCGGGCCTCGCCGCCCGCGCCAAGCCCCATGGCGATGGGCAGCGTGCCCATGAGCGCGGCCATGCTGGTCATCATGATGGGCCGAAAGCGCACCATGCATCCCTGGAAGATGGCCTCCGCCGGACTGATGTTCTGGTCTCGCTGGGCCTCCAGGGCGAAGTCGATCATCATGATGGCGTTCTTCTTCACGATGCCGATCAGCATGATGATGCCCACGAACCCGTAGATGTCCAGGTCCTGCTTGAAGAGCATGAGCGTTGCCAGCGCTCCCACGCCAGCCGACGGCAGGCCTGAGAGGATGGTCAGCGGGTGGATGAAGGACTCGTACAGGATGCCCAGCACGATGTAGATGACCACGATGGACAACAGCACCAGCACGGACAGGCCCGCGAACGAGGACTGGAACGCCTGGGCCGTGCCCTCGAACTTGGTGGAGAAGCTGGCCGGGAGCACCGTGCGCGAAACGTCCTCCACCGCTTCCACCGCCTGCGACAGGGACGTGCCGGGGCGCAGGTTGAAGGAGATGGTCACGGAGGGCAGCTGGCCGGAGTGGTTCACCGAGAGCGGCCCCACGCCGATGGAGCGTTTCACCAGCACGTCCAGCGGCACGAGCTTCGTGGTTACAGGGGAGCGCACATACAGCCGCGACATGAGCGACGGATCGCCCTGGAAGCGCGGCAAGAGCTCCATGATGACCTGATAGTCGCTGTTGGGCGCGTAGATCGTGGATATCTGGCGCGAGCCGTAGGCCGTGTACAGGGCGTCCTCGATCTGGCGAACGGTGATGCCCAGGGCCGAAGTCTTGTCGCGGTCGATCTCCAGGCGCACCTGGGGGTTCTTCAGTTGCAGGTCGGAGTTCACATCCTGAAGTATCGGGATTTCCTTGAGTTTTTCCTCAAGCTCCGCAGAATACTTGAACAGGTCCTGGGTGTCGGGGTTCTGGAGCGTGTACTGGTACAGGCCCTTGGAGAAGTTGCCGCCCAGGCGGATTGCCGGAGGGTTCTGCAAAAAGGCCATGATGCCGGTCACCTGCGCCAGTTGCGGGCGAAGCTTCTGGATGAGCTGGTCCGCCGAAAGCGGGCGCTCGTGCCGGGGCTTCAACTTCACGAACATGCGCCCGGAGTTGAGCGAGGCCACGGGGCCGCCCGCGCCCACCACCGACATGAAGCCTTCCACGTTTTCGTCCTTGCCGATGATCTCCATGAGGCGCTTCTGCTTTTCCACCATGGAGTCGAAGCTGATGCCCTGCTCGGCCTCGGTGACCACGGCGATCTGGCCGATGTCCTCGCTCGGCAGGAAGCCCTTGGGGATGGCCGAGAACAGCCATCCCGTCACGCCCAGCAGCGACAGTGAGAAGAGCATGGTGATGCGGCGGTGCGAGATGACCCAGCGCAGCGAACGCTCATAGGCGTGAAGCATCGCGGTGAAACCGTTCTCGATGATCGTGTAGAGCCTGCCGTGCTTTTCCTGGTCGTGACGCTTGAGCCACAGGGAGCACAGCATGGGGGTCAGCGACAAAGACACGAACCCGGAGAACAGGATGGCCACGCAGATGGTGACCGCGAACTCCCGAAACAGCCTGCCCACCACGCCGCCCATGAACAACACCGGCAGAAACACCGCCGTGAGCGAGATGGTCATGGACAGGATGGTGAAGCTGACCTCGGCCGCACCCTCCTGCGCCGCCTTGAGCGGCGGCTTGCCCATTTCCATGTGCCGGACGATGTTTTCCAGCATGACGATGGCGTCGTCCACCACGAAGCCCACCGAGAGGGTCAGCGCCATAAGCGAGATGTTATTCAGACTGAACCCGAACTGCTGCATGAGCGCGAACGTCCCCAGGAGCGACAACGGCAGGGCCAGCGAGGGGATGATCGTGGCCGAGACGTTTCGCAAAAACAGGAAGATGACCAGGATGACCAGCCCCACGGTGAGCAGCAGCGTGAATTTGACGTCCTCCACGGACTCCTTGATGGAGACCGAGCGGTCGATCATGATCTCCATGTTCACGGCTTCGGGCAGCTGGACCTTGAAGCCGGGCAGCAGGGCCTTCACCGCGTCCACCACGGCCACGGTGTTGGTGCCGGGCTGGCGCATGATGGCCAGCACGAAGCCGGGCTGGCCGTTGTAGAAGTTGCGGCGGCGGTCGTTCTCCACCGAGTCGAAGGCGCGGCCCAGTTCGTTCAGGCGAATGGGCGAGCCGTTCTTGTAGGCCACGATGATCGGCCCGTAGAACTCGGCGCGCGTGAGCTGCCCCGAAGCCTGCACCGTGAACTCCCTGGTGGGGCCGGACACGGTTCCGGTGGGCAGGTTGGCGTTGGCGTTTCGCACCGAGGTGACCACCTCGTCGATTCCGAGCTCGCGCGAGGCCAGGGCGTCCGGGTCCAGCTGGATGCGCACGGCGTATTTCTGGGAGCCGTACACCACCACCTGGGACACGCCGCTGACCATGGAGATGCGCTGGGCCAGCATGGACTCGGCGTACTCGTTCAGGTCGGACAGGCGCATGGTGGGCGAGGATATGGCCAGGTACAGCACGGGCTGGTCCGCCGGGTTCACCTTGCGGTAGGTGGGCGGCGTGGTCATCTCGGCGGGGGTGTTCTTGACCGCCTGCGCGATGGCCGAGTTCACGTCCTGGGCTGCGGCGTCGATGTTTCGCGACAGGTCGAACTGGAGCGTCACCTTAGTGAGGCCAAGGGTGGAGTTGGAGCTCATGGAGTCCAGGCCCGCGATGGTGGAGAACTGCTTCTCAAGCGGGGTGGCCACCGAGGAGGCCATGGTCTCCGCGCTGGCTCCGGGGAAGGTGGCCGTCACCTGGATGGTGGGGAAGTCCACGTTGGGCAGGTCGGACACGGGCAACACGTTGTAGCCCATGACGCCGAAGATCATGATGGCCACCATGACCAGGGTGGTCATGACCGGGCGTCTGATGAAACCTGTGGAGAGGCTCACTGCTTCTTCTCCCCGGCGGCGGCTTCGGGACTTTTGGCGTCGGCGGTCTTGGTCCCGGAGGCCTGCGGCCCGCCCTTCACCTCCACCAGGGAGTTGGGCGCGAGCCTCACGTGGCCGTCCGTGACCACGGTCTCTCCGGGCGAGACGCCCTTGACGATGATGATCCTCTCACCCACGTTGGCCCCGGTCTCCACAATACGGAACTCGGCCTGGTTCTGGGCGTTGACCACATAGACGAAGCTGCCCTGCAGGCCCTGCTGCACTGCGGCGCCCGGCACGGTGATCACATTGTTGCGGTTGTCCAGGTTCAGGGCCACCTTGGCGAACTGTCCAGGCCAGAGGCGCTTTTCCGTATTCTTGAACAGGCCCTTCAGGCGGATGGTGCCGGTGGAGCGGTCCACGGCGTTGTCCACCGAGGCAAGTTCGCCCTTTTCTACCTCCGCGTCGGTGACGGCCCCGGTCCCGGCCAGGGACACGGTCACTTCCAGCGGGGCCTTGCCCATGCGGGCGGCCACGTCCGGCAGGAACTGTTCCGGCACGGAGAAGCTCACGTACACGGGCTGGATCTGGTTTATCACCAGCAGGTTGCGGTCGTCGTTGGCCTTTATGACGTTGCCCAGGTTCACAAGCACGCCGCCCACGCGCCCCGCGAAGGGCGCTTTCATCACCGAGTACTCCAGCTGGAGCCTGGCCTGCTCGATTGAAGCCTCGGAGAGCTTGATGGAGGCGCGCAGGCTCTTGGCGTCGGTCTGGGACTGGTCGAACTGCTGCTGGCTGACCACGTCCTTCTGCTTGAGTCCGGTGTAGCGGGCAAAGTCGTCCTCGGCCTTCTTCAGCAGGGCCTGGTCGCGCTCGAGCTTGCCCTGGGCCTCCTTAAGCGCGGCCTGGAACGGGCGCGGGTCCAGCACGAAGAGCACCTCTCCGGCCGCGACTTCCTGGCCGTCGCGCACGCGCTGTTCCACGATCAGTCCGCCCACCTGGGAGCGCAGCGCCACGCTGCGGTAGGGCTCCACGTTGCCAACTGCGGTTATCTGTACGGGAATGGAGCCCGACTCGACCTTGGCGACGCTCACGGGCACGGGCCGTTTGGCCTGAGTCTGTTTTTTCTTGTCGTCCGAGCAGCCCGCCAGCAGGGCCGACGCGAGAAGCACGCACGCCAGAAACCAGATATTAAGACACTTCATCATTGCCCTTCCTGTCCTTCCCGTATTTGCTGCTCTGCCGTTCCGCCCAGCCCTGCCTCGCGATAGCCACGGATCGCCGCCAGACTGAATCGCACGATGTGGCAAGCCAGTATGTCGATGCCTTGCTCGTCCCAGGTTACATCCGGAAACAAAATTTCTATCGCCGCCCGTGCCCGGTAATAATGCTGGCACTGCCCGACCACCGACAGCGCGCAGTGGCGCACGTCCTGCTCGGTGGCTCCCTCCCCCAGCAGGGTGCACACTGCGGCCATGAGCCGCTCCAAGTTGGGGCGGATGGACGACTGCACCATGCGCTCCAGGGCCGGAGAGGGATTGCCCATCTCCTTGGCCATCAAACGGGTGCTCCAGCCGGGGCCGTCCGCCCCCAAAGTCCGCTTCAGGAAGGAACGGACGTAGGCCGCCAGGGCCTCCACGGCCATGGGCCTGCCGCTCAGGTCTTCGGGGATTCCTACAGTGGGGGGATGGCGGCGCAGGCCCTCCTGATGACAGTGCTCCAACAGGGCGTCATACAGGCCGCTCTTGCCGCCGAAATGATAATTCACCGAGGCCACGTTGGCCCCGGCCTTGGCGCAAATCTCCCGGATCGTGCCCGCCTGGAAGCCTTTTTCGGAAAAGACCTCGCCCGCGGCGTTCAGAAGCCTGAGCTTTGTTTCGTCCTGATCCGGTTGCAGCATAAGTCCTCAAACAAGCGTTTCAATCAGGCGTTTAGCCCGATTGCCTGAACCTGTCAAAAGGCGTATGACCCCCGCTCTGTGACAGTACTGAAATGAAACAAGAACACCCCGACAATCCATTCGCCGCCAGACCCTGGGCCTGCATGGGCGTGGCGGCCACCGGCACGTTCATGGCCACCCTCGACGGCGGCATCGTGAACGTGGCCCTTCCCACCATTGCCGCGCAGTTCGGGGCGGATCTGCCCTTCGCCCAATGGGTAATCACCATTTATCTGCTGTCCATCGCCTGCCTGCTGCCCGCCTTCGGCCGCCTGGGCGACATGAACGGGCGCAAGGCCAAATACCGCATGGGGTTTTTCCTGTTCACGCTGTCGTCTGCGCTGTGCGGGGCCGCGCCGGGCATGTGGTGGCTGATCGTCGGGCGCGCCTGCCAGGCCGTGGGCGGAGCGCTGCTCATGGCCAACGGCCCGGCCATCGTGGTCATGAGCTTCCCCGGTCCCAAGCGGGGCCGCGCCCTGGGGATGATCGGCATGGTGGTGTCGCTTGGCTCGCTGGCCGGGCCGGCGCTTGGCGGACTCCTGGTGGGCTGGCTTGGCTGGCCGTCGATCTTCTACGTCAACGTGCCAATCGGCATCCTGGGCATGTTCCTGGTGCAGCGCATCCTGCCCGACGACCGCAAACAAAGCGCCGACAGCTTCGACCTGACCGGAGCCGTGCAGTACGCGGTAGGCATCATTTTCCTGCTGACGGCCATCACCCACGGCGGACGCTGGGGCTGGGGATTCCCCGGAACCCTGGCCTGCGAGGGCGCGGCTTTCGTATCGCTGTGGTTGTTCCTGCGCCGCCAGTCCCGCGTGCGCCATCCCGTGGTGGACCTGTCGCTGTTTCGCATCCGGGGTCTGGCCGTGGGCAACCTGGCCTCGCTCCTGTGCTTCATGGCGCTTCTGGGCAACGCGCTGATGCTGCCCTTTTTCCTGGTGCACGTGGGGGGCTTAAGCTCCCGCGACGCCGGGCTGGTGCTGGCGGTGATGCCCCTGACCATGGCCTTCGCCGCTCCGGTGAGCGGGTATCTCTCCGAAAAGATCAGCCACGCGCTGCTTACAGGTGTGGGCATGGCCGTGGCCGCAGCCGGTCTTTATTCCCAGACGCTTTTGACCGCCTCCTCCGGCATGCTGCGCATGGCCCTGGGCCAGGCCGTGCTGGGGCTCGGTTTCGGCATCTTCGTCTCGCCCAACAACAACGCGGTGCTTGGCAGCGCGCCAAGGGCCAAGAGCGGCGTGGCCGGTGCGGTGATGGCCCTGGTGCGCACATTGGGCATGGCCAGCGGCATCGCGGTTTCCACCGCCGTGTACGAGGCCTGGAACCACCGCGCCGTTGCCGCCGGATTGAGCGATCAGGCCGCGTTCCTCGCCGGGTTCGACGCTTCCCTGGTCTGCGCAGCCGGTCTGGCGCTGGGGGCTGCGGCTGTCTCCCTGGCCCGGCCCTGGAGAGCGCGCCCGCCGTCAGCGGGATAGGCTTTTTTTTCAACTATTTTTGCTGTACGCTCGGCCTGTCCCATTTTCAGGACGAGGCACGAAGGTATCAACAATGAGCCAAGACGACTCCACTGCCCGCATCGAAAGCTACCTGGCGTCGCTGCGTCGCCTCAAGGAGACATCCTCCCCCCGACGCGAGGTGCTGGAGAGGGAGCTGCTCCTGGCGGTGCTCCAGGCCAACCGGGAACGCCTGGCCGAATCGCCCGCCCTGGAGGCCGACCAACAGCATCTGACGGCCACCATCGTGTCGCGCGCCGAACCCCTGCTCGCCCACACGCTCTACCGCGAGTGGGCGTCGCAGTTCCTGGTGGTGCTGAACCAGTACGAGGTCGCGGCCCGCACCGGGGCCACGGCCCAGGCGTCCGCCCTGCTGGACCAGCTCCTGAACCTGGAGAGCCTGCTGTCCAAATGCCTGCAAGGCTACATCATCTTCTCCGGGCTCATCCGCGACGACTTCAACGACGTGATCCTCAAGCGCTTCGGCGAAAGCGCCCTGGCCGACATCGACGAAATTTCCCACGCCGGTTTCTCCGACGACAACTACTGGAAGGCCTTGCTGGATCGCTTCGTCTTCGGCTTCATCGACAAGAGCTTCGCCGAGATGCTTAACAAGCAGCAGTTCAAGCTGAGCCGCGACGGCGCCTTCGTGGCCGTGCGCTTTCCTTTGGACGCCATGCTGGCCGAGATGCCCGGAACGGACAAGGAGATCGACAAGACCCGCCTCCAGTCCACCGTGGAGGCGGCACGGACCGACCCCATGGCCATGAAGGCCGCCGCGGCCCTCACTGCCCTGCTGCCCGGCCTGGACAAGCCGTTGCTCCCCTCAAAGTCGCCCCGGCAGGACTACGAGGCCCTGGCGCTGGTGGCGTCGCTTGATCCGGAGGCCGGGCGCTTCGTGAGCGTGTTCGTGGACGGCCTCCCCCTGGAGCCCGAAGAAGGCCATCCGGCGGATGAGGACCCGAAGCTTACGGCGCAGCGCGCCTCGGCCCGCAAGGAGTTCCTCCGGAACCAGATGGTGGCCATGGCTGCGGGCGCGGCCCTGGCCCTTGGCATCACCCGCGAGGACCTGGGCAAGGCCATCCAGAACTTCACCGCACGCGAACAGGAGAGAATCCTGACCATGGCCGGAGCGCTGGACCCCGCCTCCCTGGCCGTGGCCCACACGCTGATGCTGGAGTTCGCCCTGTGCCGCCTGCTAACCGACAAGACGGAGAGCGAGGGGGCCAAGGTGCAGGTGAAGTGCCTGCGGCAGCGCCGGGCATCGCGCTCCGACCTGGACGCCCTGGCAGCCAAGGGGTTCAACCGAATCCGCCAGAAGCTCTTTTTCGAGGAGGACCCCTCCACCCCGGAGTGGCTCTACTTCAAGGCCAAGTCCCCCCAGGAGCTGGCCGAGGCCACCCAGCTCTCCAACATGGAGCCGCACCTGACGCACGGGCTGCTGGCCCTGTGGAACAGGCAGGAGTTCAAGGTGGAGGCGGTGACCCTGGTGAACATGACGCTGGTGGCCAAGGCCACCCAGAACGTGCAGGCCAAGCTGGGTGAGATTCTCGGCAAGCTTGGCGTGGTGAAGACCGCCCAGGAATAGCCTCCTCCCCGCCTTCTCCTCCAACGCAAAAGCGCGGCGTCCCCAGGGACGCCGCGCTCTCAATATTTCGGGGAGACTCTTCCCGCCTCACACCTGCAATCGCACGCTCTTCACAACCCGCCGGACCACAGAGCCAATAAGGGTGTCCAGAGGGGCTCGCCCCTTTGGCCGCCGGAGGCTTCTCCCCCGACCACACGCCCCAAGCTTTCTCATATCTCCGGCCACAATCAGGACATCACCTGCAACACAGAGAAGGCACACGAGCATCCTCCGGCCAATAGCCCCTGGTCGCGCCTGCCTGCCAGACTGCCAGCCATCCTGCTTACTGGGCGGGGCGGGTCTTGGGAAGGTCCAGCTTCAGGAGCTGGCTGCCCTCGCGAAGGTATTTCAGCACGTCGATGCCCACGTAATCCTCCTGCTTGGGCGGCAAGGCCCCCGTGGGAACGGCCATGGGGGTGTCGCCCGAGGGCAGAAGCCGCGTCAGTTCATCGGAGACGGGTTCGGCCTCGCGCTGGATCATGGACAGGGTGACGGCCACGGGCTGGTAGTAGAAGGAGAGCTTCACACCGCCCGCCGGGTCCTTCTTGAGCTTCACGCGCACGGGTCCGGTCTTCCAACGCATCACGGAGGTGTCGCCCTCGCGCATTTTCTTGCCGGGACCGTACAGGCGGCTGAGCTCGCCCGCCAGCTTGTCGTAGGAGGCGTCTTCCCTCAGGCGCAGGTGAGCGGCATAGAGCCTGCCGCCGGACTGTCCGTAGAACACGGTGGGCTTGCCGTAGCCCTGCATGTCGTAGGTTTCGCGCAGGCTCACGAAGTAGTCCACGCCGTCTTCGGAGCGCAGCTTCAGAAAATCCTTGCGCTTGCTCACGTCCTCGCCCCAGGAGACGGAGCCGAACCCCTTGGAAAGCGGGGATATCCTGGCCTTGGATGCCGCCAGACACGGCACGGCAAAAACCGCGACCATCACAATCATCAGAACACAACGGATCAGTCCTGCCACGCTCTCCTCCCGTTCAACCGTATGGGACAGTGATAGCCGCAGGGCATCCGCGTGGCAAGCGCGGGCTTGAAGAAAGAGCGCACCGCTGCGTTGCTGGCGCTGCGGCAACGCAGGCCTACGCCGCAAGCGCCTGCGCGGCAGCCCGCCCATGGGCGGACAGTCGGGGAAGAAGGAAAAGGATCAGCTCAGGCTTCTGCCGCCGAGCATGGCCAGGGCGGACTCTTTCTCGTCGGCAAGACGGGTGGTCACGGCGACGCGCAGGCGTCCCCTCCCGGCGAACTGGGTCATGCGCTGGGCGTAGACTTCCTCGATGAGGGCCTTGTCGGACTTCTCCTGCCCCTTGGCCTGGAGCTTCTCCACGGCGGAGGTGAAGATGTCCGCCGCGCCGTTCGGCCCGTGCTGCACGGCGGTGCTCCAGAGCACCTCGCGCACGGCCTGGGAGCGCTTGGACAGGTCCTCCCCGGTGGACAGGGTGACGGATTTGAGCGCGGGCTGATAGTGGGTGTCGCCGATGAACTCGTGCTGCAGGGCCTCGAAGCGCTTGGGATGCTGGGAGGCGATGTTCTTCCACTCGTTGGCCATGGCGCCTTCGCGGCCGCCGGTGTTGGCCGGGCCGGAGGTGGACAGGCGTGCGGCCAGATCCGGGGCCTTGGCCTCCAGATAGTTCAGGAAGCGGCTCATGGTGCCCACGCCCGAGGCGATCTGGTAGGTGCCGTAGGAGGTGCCGCCCCGGCCGTCGTAGCCGATGGCGTCGATGGCCCCGCGCGACTCGTATGCCGCAGACAGGATGCCGATCTTATCGGAACGCTCGTACTTGGCGTCGTCGCGGGCCAGCACGGACTGGCGCTTGGCCGCCAGGAACTTGGACTCGGCTGCAGCTGCTGCGAACAGGAGGTCCTCCTCGGCCTTGGTGAATCCTGCGGGGAGCCCCGTCTTGCTGGAGTTTCCGGGCAGGTGGCCCAGGTCCTCGGAGTGGCGGGCGTTCAGGTTGATCACCCCGCGCGCCTCGTTGGAGGCGATCTTGCCGCGCACCTCGCCCGTGCGCACCGGAGCGGTGCTTTTGGCCTGGGCCTGGTTCTGGGTCTGGGACTGGGACTGATTCTGAGCCTTGGCCTGCTCGCGCATCAGGGCCTGCATGGCCCCGGACGCGCCTTTCCCGACGGTTGCTTGAGCGTCCTGGAATCCGGGCGTTGTGGGAGAATTCTGCTTGAGCAGCGACAGCGCGTCCTTGCCCTTGCCCCGCAGAACCTCCTGGCTTACACCCAGTTCGCTGGTGAGCATGGTCTTGAACGCGCCCTGGTCCTGCGACAGCCGGGAAGCGCCGAGCCTCGTCACTTCCGGCCTTGCCGCCAGGGCGGCGGCGATATTCTGCGGCGTCATAACCATGACGTTAACCCCTTGGAAGAAGAGTCTGCATCATGGATAAGCAATCCGCATGCCAGGAGGCGTCCCACGCTTTCTACCAGAACCGGGCCTGCAAGTACTTTCCCTGCCATCCCGGCGCGGATACGGACGTTTTCAACTGCCTGTTCTGCTACTGCCCCCTGTACTTCCTGGAGGACTGCGAGGGCGATTACGACATGCTCGGTCCCATCAAGGACTGCACGAAGTGCCTGAAGCCCCATCACCCCGGCGGCTATGAGCGCACGGTGTCCCGGCTGAAGGCCGAGATGGCCAGACGCCGCAGGGAGTGGGAAAAATAGGCCAGAGATGCGGCATTTGCCGGGAGCGTTCGTAAGCGAAAACAGACATGAAGAGGCCGGGGGCGAAAGCCCCCGGCCTCTCCTATGGTAATCACTCGACAGCACGAGTGTTGCTCTCCCACACGCCGACGGGGAAAGCGGCACGAGGTCCTCCTAGGAACACCCGCGCAAGAGATACACCACAAAAAGGATTGGCAAAGGAACACCCAAAATCCAAAGCAAAGCCCATCCGATCTTTCCGCTTTGTTTGTCAGACATAACATACCTCATTTCCCGTCATCGTCCATCAGCAGTTGGTGATGAATCTTACCCGCCGAGGCGAAGCAGATGTTATTCGAACTTTTCCGTCGGACTGACGACTCCGCATCCAAAGCAGCACACAAAAGTAAAACACTCACAACCGCCTGTATTACTTACACAATACTACAGACTCTTGAATCATACCACATTTTCCACACAGCACAACAGAAAAGGATCATTTTCCGGAAGAAGATACATCAGCACCCAGGGTGCCCTGCTCTGCCGGGCAGCACTGCTTCTCGTCTCCGGGCATGGGGAGGTGGTGCGTGTACGTGGAGCGTCGCGGGAAAGAGTTGCGGAGGCGTTCCGCCTACTGCGAAGTGTGCATGTCACTCATGACCATGCCAGTACATACAAACTGTATAATTCCAGGCAGATAGATTCACAAGTTGTTTGATCTGACCTTAAGGGCGCGGCATCAGCCCAACGCCTTCCCGGCGCGCAGCATGGCCCGCACTCGCGACATTTCGGTCTCCATATGCTCAAGGCGCGCAAGGATCGCCTCCTCACTCCCGGTGCGAGTCTGGACCGACCGCACCGCCCCGTGCTCGAACACCAGCCGCCGATCCGCCGACAGGGCCAGCACCGGGTCATGGGTGGCGATGACGATGATCTTGTCGCTGGCCAGCAGCAGGTCCAGCGCCCTGCGCTTGTCAACGCCAGCATTCTCGATCTCGTCGATCAGGAGCACCGGCGACCAGCTTAAGAGTGCCGTGTCCGCGATCATCAGCGCCCGCGACTGTCCGCCCGAGAGCTGCGTCAGCTGCGCCCCAGGGCCGAAAGGCTCCCCGGCCAGCGCGTTGGCCGCGTCCAGCACCCGGCGCGCGGCGGCCTCGGGGTCCGTCACCTCGCGGCTCATGGCGTGGGCCAGCACGAAATCGCGCGCGTTCATGTCCAGCACGAAGTTCATGTTCTGGGTCAGCTGCGCCACCAGCCGCCCCTGCAACCCGAAGCGCTCGTCCGCGTCCGGGGCGCGCCCGTCCAGAAGGAGCGTGCGCCCGGTGGGCGTGTCTCCGCAGGCCAGGGACTCGATGTCCGACAGGAATCGGCTCTTGCCCGAACCGGTAGGCCCGAGCAGCGCCGTGATCTCGCCGGAGCGGAACACCACGTCCGCGGCTTCCGGCCTGCCGGACTTGTCGCGCCCGGCGGTCAGGGTCATGCTGGCGGGGGCGTAGACCCTGTTCTCGTGCTGCGCGTCCTGGACGTCCGACCCGGCGTCTTCACTCAGCATGGACGCCCCCTGCAAATTTCGCTTTTTTCACGTTGCCCTTCTGGTAGCGCCCGCCGATGCGCGTCTCGCTCAGGCAGTAGGAACACACGGCGGCGGGCATGGAGAACCGCAGCTTCATGTCCGTGACGGAGTCGATGTCCGGAGCCCTGGCCATGATGGCCGCCAGCTCCGCGCAGCCCTGGCCGGTGAGCCCGTTGACGTGGCGGATGACCGCCCGCTTGTTCATCTGGCGGATGCGGTAGCGGTAGACCTCGCGCTCGGCCTGGGAGACCAGGTCCCCCTTGGTGACGATGACGATGTCCGCCATGCGAAGCATGGGGCCGATCTTCTCGGGCGCGTCTATGCCCATGAGGTTGTCGATCACGCACACGGCCAGCGCGCCCCGGATGTGCGGGGAGCAGCGGTTGCACAGCCCAGCAGTCTCGATGAGGCCCACCTGCGCCCCGGACTCCACGCCCCAGGCGAAGGCTTCCTCCAGGTTGGTGGCGAAGAAGTGGTCCGGGCAGAGCCCGCCGGAAAAGGCCACGGACACGGGGACACCGGCGGCGCGGTACAGGTCGCCGTCGCGGCTTTGCAGGCAGTCGAACTTGACCACCGCGCAGGGCTGGCCGCTCTCCTGGAGCACCCCGCAGGCCTTGGCCACCACGGAGGTCTTGCCGCAGGAGGGCGGCCCGGCCACGGTTATGAGGCGCACGCGCTCTTCCTGACCATAGACCGAAACAGCACGTTCAGCTTGTCACGCAGTTCGCTCACATCGTTGTCCTCGATGAAGTCCCACCCCACCCACTTGAGCGACGCTCCGGCAGGCAGCCTGGAGGGCACGGACCCGTCCATGGGCGCGAACCATCCCGCGCTCTCGATGGAAGCGAACCCGCGCGCGAAAAACGATGCCAGTTCCGACAGCCTGTGGTGCTCGCTGCGCCGGGCCAGCAGGTACAGCGGGCTGGCCGCCGCGCCGTCCTCCGGCCAGATGACCTTGATGTGCTCGGGCTGGCGGGTGCTCTCGGCAAAGAAGGCCGGGATGACATAGATCGCGCCCGCGTCCTCGTCCCGGGAACCGGCGGACTTCACCATGGAGGACGAGTGCATGAGCCCCTTGCTGTTGCAGGCCAGGGCGTCCAGGCCCTGCATGCCGAAATCCTTGTACAGATTCAGCACCACGGCGTCGGCCATGTCGTCGCCGTCGCCGCACATGACTACCTCGCCCTTGTAGCGCGGGTGCAGGATGTCCTCCCAGGTGCGCGGCAGGGGCAGATCGCCCAGGCGGCGAGTGTCGGCCATGAACACGTACGGAGTGACGCCGTACACAGTGTAGGCTCCGCGCGGGTCCAGGAGCCCGGCCTTCACGTGCAGCGGGTTCACCTTCTCGGGCAGCGCCGCCTCGAACACCCCGGCGCGCACGTGGTTGTCCACGAACTCGCGCCGCCAGAAGTCGCCAAAGCCGATGGAACCGATGAGTCCGGGCAGCTTGTCCGGGTCAGGCTGGCGGTAGATGGGGTCGTAGGGGTCGATGGAGGTGCAGCCCATGGGGATGTGGGCGGTAAGTTCAACACCGCGCGCGGCGTACTGCGCGATGATGGCGTCGATGGAGTCCTTCACCACGAGCTTCACCGGGCACGGCGCGTAGAGAAGGAGGTCGGCGGGCTTCTCGGGAAGCGAAGGGGTTTCGTCCTCCTCGCCCATGCGGCGGATGGAGAGCATCAGGTCGTCGAGAGCTTTCATTGTGTCCCTTTACGCCCAGGCCTGAGATGATCACAGGCGGGACTTGCTACAAAAATGTACCCTGTCCGGACGTTTTTGAAACATCCGTTTCTGAACAGCACCGGCATTCTCCGCAGGAACGCCCGTGGGCCGTGGGTTTGCCACGGCAGCGCATAGCACGCGTTCATATCATGCACAGGGAACGCAACAGCCGTGCCAGAGGGATGCGGCGGCTACTTGGAAGCCTCCTGCATGATCTGCATCACCTTGGCCTTGCGCAGTTCGAGGATAAGAAGAAACACGTCCGCACCCTTCTGGCGTTGTTCCCACCACTCAGGCTCGGCAAGCGCGAGTATCGAGTCGGCCACGGCCTCGCGTCTCTCCCGTGGGACCATGCGCAGGCGGGACAGGCACATTTCCCTGGCCTGGGCCACCTTGTCAGCATCGACGCTCAAATCTTTCGTGTGCATCTTCACGGCCGTCTCCTTTGGATGAGGCTCCAGGATGCACCCGGTACGCCGCAGATTCCTGGTTTCAAGGAGGGAGCGCGGACCTGCTACGGCAACAGAGATCCGGCTGTATGGAGTTGGGTCGGGAATGGGCGTTACGGACCTATCCGGACCGAACGGACTCGCGCCCTAGACGCGCACCAGGACGTGGCTGACCGATACTAGCGTTTATTACACCTTTCAAGTTCCTTGTTGCAGTTTCCAACGCACGTCATACGTTGATTGGCGTTGCGAATAGTATTGCAATCCCGTACGCAAGAGTCCCACTGCACATTACAGTTTCCACCCCGGTACTGGCTGCTTTCATTCCGATAGTCATCCCGGTTCCGCTCCTGTTCCTCGCGCTGCCCCTCCCGCCTGCCTTCCTCGCGGGCGCGCTCGCGTTCATACTGTTCCCTGGTCTGTCTATCCGTACCATATGGATATTGCTGGGAATACGCTGCACTGACATCAAGCCCTACAGCCAAGTACAAGGTTAAAAACAAAGCCGACACGACACCATAAATCCTGTGGGTAAACATGGAGCACCTCCCAGAATAAATTTCTGACCGTGTATTATGCATCATATTGATGTGAATAAGTCAACAAGTGCGAATACACATATGACGGCGCTTTCCAAGAGTCTCCAAGCATTCGGTGTACATAGCTCGGAAGGTTCACCTCACGTGCAAGTCGGCGGGGGTGGCCAAGTACTTTATGGCTGTAAGCAGGTAGGGGGCATGACGCTGGACTCGGCCACGGAGGAGGCACCACGTGTTGACCTGCCTGAGAGGGGCGGCCAGCAACCAACGATACCTGATGGCCGCAGCTGCTTTCATTGCGGCAAGTCATCAGGAGCGTCACGAGGGACAGGAACGCCCTAAGATATGGCGGCATACGGTGAAAGAGATCAAGTTTCGAGGGAAGTGCGGAAGTGCGGGAACACCTTGTGTTGACCATGGAAATGACCGCAGGGTTGTCAGCCCCACGAAATAGCGCCCTAATGGTCCATCCCTAGGGGCGTCGGCATTGGCCTAACGAGAACATGACCGGCGCCGCATGAATTTCATTGACTAGCTCGCAACGTAGCCAAAGGGAATCTCCCTGCAAATGTGCCGGGAAATGCAGAAACAGGAGCGGCAGCAATTCTTGACAGAGTGAAGCAGGCCCAACCAACGCCAGTAATGCAGCATCCCTTGGATTACCCCTGGGGTGCCTTGGCGTCTGGCCAGAGCGAGGCGAAGGGTGGCCTGCCCTGCTCCCGCGTATGCGCTTGCGTTGTCATGGAGAGTGGCTATGCGCCATTTTGGCGTGAACGGGATCGTCGTGGCGGGGCGGAGGTTGAGACCTCAAGCATGCTCGTCCATCGAGGGCAAGTTCCTAAAGGTGCTCGCCCATCCCCCTTTTCAAAAAACAGCCGGCACCCTGCTGCCAACACGATTACCCCCTTACCATCTGGCTTCCTGCAGCGCCCAGCAAACTCCTCTCCGCTTTGATACCAGACTGGCTCATACCGACAGCAAAAGCAATCTCTTGGATGCGACAAGTCATTATGAACGTTCATAATTTCTAGCCTCATTTGTTATATGTTGCCGTAAAACTCGCTGCGGAATAGTATTCTAATAATTTTTCCACGTCTGGCAAGAGGGCACACATGGATTATACTTGCCCTTTTATCCAGTGAGTACTGTTATCAATTTCAATTTATACATACATATAAGCTTGCGCTAAAATGTAGTTGCGTGGAATTGCCTAGCTGACTGATGGCTAAAACCACCAGGCTCTAGTTTGCTGTGGAAACGGAAATCCGGACCAGATGAATGCCCATAAAACAACAAGAAAAGACCAAGGACAGTTCGCGTGTTCTAAGCTCGTTCACACGAAAGCTACTTTCAGCCCTCCCGAGTCCAGGCCGAAAAGTCCAAAGCTGCCTGTCAGGCGGCTCGCAAGTGCCTGACAGGCTCATGCGAGAACATCGCAAATGCTGCCCGACCGGGCTTCGCCCGGATGGTTTGCCATGCAAGATGAGCTCGGTGGCCTCCATGGCCGACATGACGCCGTGTCCCGTGAGCATGTTGCGCATGGTGGCGGGCGAGCCCCCCCCGGACCGTGACCAGAAAGCCCGTGCCGCCCATGCCCGGCATTTTCAAAACAAGTGGAGGGTGGAAATGCGATTGGAAAAGAAAAAAGGGCCTAAGGTGTTTATTCCGTAAGCCCTTGATTTCTCTGGTTGCGGGGGTGGGATTTGAACCCACGATCTTCGGGTTATGAGCCCGGACACCTGCCATTGATACCCGATTTGATACCCAGCTAAACCGAGTTTAATGGACGCATTTTATCCTTTATTTTCAAGCTTGACAGACTATCCCACCTCGGGTCATTCACCCGAACACTGCTTAACGAAATTGAACCGGATTTGCCCTTTTGGGTACCAATAGGGTATCAAAAATCCGCGTGTTGAAGTGCCTTCCCAGGCGTCGGGGTATCACTTGGGTATCAACGGAGGTTGGAGATGGAGCGGAACCAGAAACAAAGAGCGGACGCCAAGCGTTGGCCGGGCGTCTACTATTATGAAAGCAAGGACAAACTCCGTGATGGCAAGCCTGATTTGTGCCTATGGATCACCTACAAGGTGGGAGACAAAAAACGCTGGGAGAAAGTGGGCTGGAAGTCCGAAGGCTACACGCCGCAAGTGGCGGCGGAAGTCCGGGCGGAACGGGTCAAAGCAGCTCGGCACGGCCAGGACGTAAAGACCGCCAAGGAGATTGCACGCGAACGCGACAAGCGCGACAAGACCATTGACGAAATCGCCCGAGCCTACTTTGCATCCAAGGGCGACAGCCTCAAAGGTGCCGTCACGGACCATAACCGCTACGAAAAGCACGTCCTGCCTGTGCTGGGGAATTTTCGCGCAAGCAAACTCTCTCCCTTGGATATGGTGCGCCTGCGCAAAGCAATGGAGGGCCGCGCCCCGGCCACCATCTGGAACGCCCTGGAACTGGTACGGCGCATCGTAAATTTCGGGGCCAGAGCCAAGCTCTGCCCTCCCCTGCCCTTTGTCATCGAGATGCCCAAGAAGGACAATGAGGTCGTCGAATATCTGGAGCCAGAGGAAGCAGCGAGGCTAAAGGAAGTGCTAGATTCTTGGCCGTCGCGGGACGCCGCCCGGATGCTGGAGCTCGCCATGTTTACCGGCATGAGGCGCGGCGAGGTGTTCAAACTGAAAGACCAGGACATTGATTTCCGGACCGCGCTCATTACCATTACGGCTCCCAAGGGTGGGAAGACGGTGAGTATTCCAATGAACTCCATCGCCCGCACCATCTTGGAGCAGCAACTCGCCTGGAAGGCGGAAGCGTTCCCACAGAGCCCGTACGTCTTTCCCGGCAAGGCGGGTGAACAACGGGTGGCTTGCGGAGCCGTATGCCGTATCAAGCAGACCGCTGGAATCCCGTCTCGCTTCCGCATTTTCCACGGTCTGCGCCATCACTTCGCCGTGACCCTGGCCAACTCGGGAGAATTCACTCTGGACATGATCGGTGAACTTCTTACACACAAGTCAACGGCCATGACCCGGCGCTATGGGCAGTTCCTCCCAGACGCCAAGAAGCGGGCCAGCGACAAGGCTGCGGAATTGCTGGCCAGCCATGCGGGGCTTGACGCCAAGGCGGGCACAGGCAAGAAAGTGCTCAAGATCGGTGTAGGGGAATAGATTATAATGCCGATAGCGACACCAAAGCGCACCCTGGAATATCAGACGCCAGACGGACAAACGCCTTTTCGGGATTGGCTCACCGGCCTCAAGGACAAGCGGGCCATGGCCAAAGTCTTATCTCGGCTGGCGACTGTCAGGGCCGGGAGCATGGGCGACTGCAAGTCCCTGGACGGAGGCCTGTACGAACTGCGTATTGACTTTGGTCCCGGCTATCGGGTCTATTTCGGGCAGGACGGCCAGACGCTCGTGATCCTGCTGTGCGGCGGCGACAAGTCCAGCCAGACCAAGGACATCAGCAAGGCCCGCGACCTCTGGGCGGCCTACAAGGGGGAAAAGTATGAGCCCTATTCGTGATTATGACGACACTCTGAAAGAGCTTCTGAGCGACCCGGAACAGGCGGCGCACTACTTGCGGGCCGCCATGGAGGACGGGGACCCCCACGCCCTGGCCTTGGCAATTCAGGATGTGCTTCACGCCGTCCGGCCCGAGTCCGTGGAGGACGCCGAGACGGAGGCCCTGTGCCGTGCTCTGGCCGGGCTGAAACGCGCCGGGGTGTCCGTGGATTTCCTAGCCGGACGGTAGACCGTGAGGAGAGTCAGCTGCCTCTGCGGCATAAGGAGTAGCAGCGAGTTGTTGCGACCTTAACGTTTGTATGGCCTTGTTGTTTTGATGTTTGGCGTCTGGATATCGCTGCGAAAGGTTTTTAAGTCGTATATGTACAATTTTATTTCCGACCTGTTGAATGCTCAGTCTTGCCACTATGTGAATATGATACGTATAAACTCTGTCATGCTTTTCCCAGGGGACAAAGAGAAGCAGACAGAGTACATGTATCTGACTGTTCCTGAATACACCTCTCAATCATATGCACTGATGGTTTCCAAAGGTCTTGATGAAAACACATCAAGCAGGTATTTGTCGACACTTCAGTCTGTAGCTATCAATAGGATCGGGAATATTCACGACTATTCGATGGCGATATCGAAGCCGCGCGGGGACTATTTCAGGCAACAGTTCAGTGAAATGCTTGTGAAAGGATTTAGCGCTGGCGCTGTCCTTGCTCTTTGCCTCTCTGAAAAAATCAGCAAGTCAAGAGCAATCAGGATGTATATAGAAAAGATTCAGAATGATTGCTGTAAGCGTGTCAGCGAATACATGGTCAACGGCGTCAATGTGAGGTTTACAGAGTCCAATATTGCTAACAATATTTGGCCAAGGTACAAGGATGTTGCTCATTATTGGGCTGCTTTTTTTCGAGGTAAAGTAATTGACGACCCTGCCCAAGCTTGTTTTGTTGATTTTAGTAAGTTCAACATTGCTGAGCGCAGTGTCTCTGGTTCTGGCCTTGGAGCCTTTCTTGCTCTTGCGGAGAAATACCGGGAGCACGGAGTTGCTTTCAAGCCCAAGAAGTCGGAGGTTCCCCTGCTTGATCCCGTGAGCGTAATCAGAATTTAAGCGCAAACAACCACTCTACCTTGCCGTAGAGTGCTAACGCGTCCTGCCTATGCTTTCCTTTGCCGAACTTAACCCGGCAAAGGAGAGCAGCATGCCCCACATCGTACCTAAGCGGACCTTAAACAACCGAGAAGCAGCCGCCTATCTCGGCCTCAGTCCTGGCACCCTCGAAGTCTGGCGATCCCTTGGGAAAGGACCCCGCTTTCGAAAGCACGGACGGAGGGTTATCTATGAAATTAAAGACTTAGACGATTATTCTGCGTCTAGGATCGTCGAGACCCGCGACACCGCTGAAATCCTGCGAGGCCCCCATGCCTGAGCAGATCACTTTCGGCAGCCCTGTGCTCTTCGAGGAGCAGTCCCCGGGAGCCATTCCCCATGATATCCTCCCTGGCGTAATCGGTGAATTTGCCTCTGCCGTTAGCGCTTCGATCCAGGTCCCCTTTGAGTTGCCGTTGCTCAATGCCCTAGGAGCGGTAGCGGCGACCAGCCAGCGAAAATACCGCGTGCTGATCCGAGAGGGGTATACGGAGACGCTCAACATCTATGGAGTAGCCATCCTGCCCCCTGGCGAGCGTAAAAGCGCTGCCAAGGACGCCTGCCGTGCACCGCTCCTGGAATGGGAACGCGAACAGCAGCGACAGACCGCTGAAATCCTGAAATACGCGCACGCCCAGCGCCAAGTGCAGGAAGAGTTGACCCGCGTGGCCATCGCCAAGGCCAAACGCTGCCAGGATTCCTCCGAACAGCGTGACTTGATCCGTCAGGTGGCGCAGCTCCGCGAAGAGATGGAATCGCTTCCGGTGGCTCCCCGGCTGCTGGCGGACGACGCCACTCCCGAAGGACTGGCCGCCTTGATGGCCCAGCAGGACCAGCGCATCGCCATGATCGAGGCCGAGGGCGGCTTTCTTGACATCCTTGCAGGGCGCTACAGCCACGGCGCTCCCAACCTGGATGCGGTGCTCAAGTCGTGGAGCGGGGAAGCCGTGCGGATCGACCGCCGTCACGCCGAACCCATCCTGATTGAAGAACCTACCTTGACACTTATCCTCAGCGCACAGCCCGACGTGCTGGCCGGGGCAGCCCAGACGCCTGCCTTTCGAGGTCGCGGCCTGCTTGGGCGCATGCTCTTCCTGCTGCCAAAGAGTCTTGTTGGAACGCGGGCGGTGGAAACCTTGCCCATCCCCTCGGACCTCAGCGATGCCTACGGCTCCACCTTGAGAAACCTGCTTCAACTTCCATGGAAGAGGGATGCTCAGGGGAACATCGTCCCTTACTTGCTGCCATTGAGCCACGAAGCGCGAGCCATCTGGTACGCTTTCGCCAACTCCATCGAAGCCGATCTGGCGGACGGGGGGCCGCTCAGCCGCATGCGCGACTGGGGCGGCAAACTCCCCGGACAGACTCTTCGTCTGGCCGGACTGTGCCATGTCACGCTTCACGATGTTCCCCAGCATCATCCCATCTCCGGGCAGACCCTTGAAAGTGCGGTGAAGCTCGCCAAGCATCTGATCGAGCACTCTCGGGCAGTGTTCAGTCTCATGGGCGCGGACGATAGCATCGAGTGCGCGAAAGTGATTTTGCAGTGGCTCCGGCAAGACCGGCTGGCGTCCTTCACGGGGCGCGGCGCTCTGGAAAAGGTCAAGGGACGATGGCCCAAAATGGCCCTGGTGAACATGGGCCTGACCATACTTGAGGAGCGCGGCTTCATTCTGCCTCGGGATCATGCGACTGGCGGACGCGGGCGACCGTCCCGGGTGTTCTTGGTCAATCCCTGCATCCACGCCGATCCTACTTCGGAGTCATGACATGAACCCTGACCTCACGCCGCGAAAAAAGACCTATAGCGCAATATTCGCAGTATTCGCGAAAATGCCTTCTGGGGGCGTTTGCGGGCTTTCTGCGAATATTGCGAATTTTGCTCTTAAGTGTGTTTTCACCGTTTCTTCCCTGGCGTCACGCTTGAAATCCATGACCGCCACGCCTCAGCCGGATGCGTCAACTTGTCGTGGCGCGGGGCAGCCGGTTTGTAGCAAGCCATGTTTTCGCTGCGCTCAAACGTCTTGCTCTGCGAGGCAAGGCCTTCCAGCCCGGGCTGGCGTGGCCCATGGCACGCCCCGGGCTCAAGGAGGAAGGCCGTGATGGAAGACAGACTCCAAGGAAGAATTCGACCAGGGGGACGCCCCAAGGGCGATCCTTCTGCCGTGCGCCGGATTACAATCGGTGTCCGCGTCAATGCCACCGAATGGGAAACACTCCAGCGCAAGGCCAGTCACATGGGCATGAGCCCAGCGCAATGGCTTCGCACTGCGGCGTTGAGTCGTCAGTTGCCACCTGCACCCGTACCCGAGGCCAATCGTGAAGCCTATGGCGAATTGACGCGCCTTGCCGTCAACATCAACCAAATCGCCCGGGCCGCCAACGAGGGGCGCGCCGTTGTTTCGTCCACTATCCTCCTTGGCGTCCGCAAGGAAATCATTCGCCTTCAGCGGGCTTTGCTGGGGGAAGAATTGTGATTGCCAAGCTGATCAAGGGGAAAGGCTTCCGTGGCGCGGTGGAATACGACCTGCAACCCGGCAAGAGCGTGTTGCTGGAAACCAACATGGCCGGGGAAACGCCACGCGCGCTTGCCTCCGAATTCGGAGCCGTGCGTGTCATGCGACCTAGGCTCGCCAAGGCGGTCTGCCACACGAGCCTGAGCATCCATCCTGATGAGCGCCTGACCGACGACCAATGGCGTGAGGCGGCTCACGCCTGGATGCAGGGCATGGGGTTCGTGAACAATCAATACATCATCAGCCATCACACCGACGCGAAGCATCCGCACATTCATATTCTGGTTAACCGGATCATGCTGGACGGCCAGGTAGTCAGCGACTCCCACGACTACAAACGCCAGGAGACCATCGTTCGCGGCCTGGAGCGTCAATTCGGCTTGCGTATGGTGCCACCAAGCCAGGAAGTGGGCCGTACAGCCCCCAAAAAGGGAGAACTTGAGCACTCCCTGAGGACGGGAGAGTCCTCGGCTCGGATGAAACTGCAAAACGCGGTGGACACAGCGCTTGGCCGTGGGTGTTCACTGGACGCCTTCCGCGACCGGCTGGCCTTGGTAGGGGTTGAAGT
Organism: Fundidesulfovibrio putealis DSM 16056; assembly: GCF_000429325.1. Classification (NCBI taxonomy): domain Bacteria; kingdom Pseudomonadati; phylum Thermodesulfobacteriota; class Desulfovibrionia; order Desulfovibrionales; family Desulfovibrionaceae; genus Fundidesulfovibrio; species Fundidesulfovibrio putealis. The sequence goes on along the minus strand of NZ_AUBQ01000016.1, from coordinate 4,653 downwards.
CCGCCTGAACACAGCCAGTACGGGTTTCGTCTCGGGAATCAGCTTCTCTCTTGATGGCGTCGCCTTCAAGGGGAGCAAGCTCGGCAAAAGCTATACTTGGAATTCACTTCAGCAAAGAGGTTTACGCCATGAGCAAGACAGAGGACGTTCGCAACAAGAGCTTGGGGATGGGGCTTGGCTCGGACGGGAGATGGGGAGGAGCCACCAGGACGCAGCAGATGCCGGATTCGGAAGAGGCGGCCATGCTCCAGGACAGGCTTGCTCTTTTGAACAAGCAGGAATTCCTTCGTGCCAAGAGTACGTCGGAGGTAATTTCCCTCTTGCAGACTTTGCAGCGGGACATAAAGAGCGCGAGCGAGAACGTGAGATCATCCGCAAACGAGGTCAGGACCTATCCCGTTGAAGTCGTCTCACAGCTTTCCACACGACTTGAAGTTTGCGTTGCCCGTTGCGAAGATGCAGCCAAGAAAGCTGCCGAATTATATGATAAGGCAAAGACCATGCATAGCGACTTCCATCGAAGTTATTTAATACAATTATTTACCGCATGCCTCGGTGTAGGGGTAATAATGCCATTATTGTTTATTCACGTTCCGAAGTTGTTTCGGTAGCAGTCCAAAGAGTCGCCGAAAGGCGACTCTGAGTGAAATGTTAAGGTGAAATAAACGAAACAGCATACTCTAAAACCTGCTTGGGACGCATTCCTCCTTGAGAATTATGTCTATGAGGCGCAACACATGATTTAACATGACATTTTGAAAATTTAACAACATTTTCAATCACATTTGCCATATTGGCACAACCAGTATCAGAATAGCTCCAAAGGCAATTCCAACCACGCGCAACAACACTCGATATTACATTAGCAAGAGCAAGTTCAGTATTATGCTTATTCCTTGTAAAAAACTCAGAATGGGCTCGTCCCCCAGTGCGTTTATCTGGAACACTAGCCTTTCCACTGACAGATGGATAATTATACGCCACCAAAGTTTCAAGAACATGATAATATCGGCTATACTCATCCCTTGTATAAGGAGCGTCAAGATAAACAGTCACCGGTTTTTCACTTAAAGTTTTTTCACACTCATCCAAAGCTATTTTCCACGGACCTGGCACAACTTCAACAGGATACGAAGCCAGTTCACTTTCTCGAGACAACGCCAAAAGACGAATACAAAATTCTTGAGTAATTGGATTAGATCTCTTGTCGATAAGTTTCGCAACTTTTGGGATGGTAAGATTCTCAATATTAGAAAAGGGCGGTTGAGCAAAATGTCCAGCATAAGTCGTAGCGAGAGAGCTAACAGTTGCAACAAGAGCCCCAAGAGCCCACAACCTCTCATTGTCGTCAGTCAATTGATCTATAGCAAATCGAAGACTATCAACTTCGATGCACTGCCTAACTCCTAAAAATATATTAGCATAATATGCCGTAAACAGACAATAAGGATATAAGCTGTGAACTTTTCTTCGACGTTGCACCTCAGCATAAGGAGACCAAGCAAGATTATTTCCAGTGCGAGGATACACAACGTAATCTTTATGAAATTCAACATATTGCCGTACAAGATCCAAATCAATATCACTATGAAAGAAATCGTCTTCTTTATCAACCATGGGACTCAGACTATTACATAAATCCCCCAAATGAGCACGTGCATGGGGAATTAACCTGTCAATTAAAGATGAAGCCTTGTTGCGATCAAAACCTCCACCTTGAACCTTTGACAAACAAGTGCAGAAGCTTTGAACATCAGAAGAAATGGTAGGCCAATACCTACTAAAACCGGCAGTAGCGGAACCAGATCCACACATGAGATCAACAACAACGCCATCATCAGGAGTAATATGCGACACAGCCTCCACAAGAAACCCGAGAACTGAACGCTTTGACCCCATATAGTATGCGGTGTTTGCAAATTGTGACGCTTCAACTGTCGATAAAACACTTGATCTTTCGAGATGCGACTCACATGAGTGCACGATAAAATGGGAACGTGTGAAAACTTTAGAAGGCAAGAAATATGATCTCCCCTCAATCACTGTACAAGTATCTTCATTAGTAGAATCCGAGACACTCGAAATAAGACCGTGAATTGATGAATAGAATGAAGAATTTTTAACAGAAGCGCACCTAGGAAAATAAACAGTTGTGTCACTCGAAAGTTTAAGTCGAATAAATGAATCTTTTTGCACGAGAAGTTCACCCGACAAAGCCTGACTATCATCAGCAGCAAGCTGCTCGAGAACATATTTTAACCTCATATAATCAGACACAAGAACAACATCATTTCCATTATCAACAAACACGGGGAGAATACAACTCTCAATGAGCACACGCGCCGCTTTAAAACAAGCATCAGGGCCGGGACAACCTGTGCAGTTCTTCATCAGATCATTTAAAGAAAGAAATACCATATTACTTCGACCCTTTCCTAAAAATAATATATGGACCATGATCATAAACGTTGCCGCTAAATGGCGCACTGACAACCACAGCCCCAAGCTGCTCAAAAAACAAAGAAATGCGCTTCACCCCATAACCCTTATGAAAATTAGCGACAAAAACACCATTTTCCCTCAATGACTGCCACAAAGCACGCAAATCAAACGTGCTATAAACAAGATGCATTGCATATGAAGAGAATATCGCATCAAAGTGCGAAAGATATGAAACATTAAATTCGGAAGGACTAAGAACACTCAACCCGTTCGCGCTGGCCAGACATCGCATATCTGCACATCTATCAACGCCTAACATTGTCCAAGAAGATGGCAAGGCAATGGAAGCCGAAACACCGCTACCGCACCCGTAGTCAAGAATAGTTGCATTTTCGGAAAGACCGCATGAACGTACAATAGAAAAAAGATTATTGATGTTTTCAATATTACGAAACTGGTCAACAGACTGATCATAATCAAATGATTTATTTGAAAAGAATGCATCGACAACCTGTTGGCACCTGTCGCAGTTGTCAGGAAAAACCAAAATATATTTATCCAGATAGCGGCGCACTTCAAACAATAAATTTGCAGACAACACCTGATGAACCAAGCCAAGTGAACCTGAGCACCAAATAACACCTTGCCCCATACAACGACAAGAAAAATTGTTATCACCTAACAACTGCATGACCCTATAGGTCAAGAACTCATCAGTAAAAATTTCAACCATAAACTACTTTGTCGCGCTATTAACAATCCACCTAGCTATGTTTTGCCCATATCCATCAACAAACATATGCAAACTGTGAGCAACATAAGACAAAGACCCCATCTTAACACCATTTTCAAGGGCTGGTCCACACATCGACTTGACCTTATCAGTTAGATACTCACCAAAACAAATTGAGCCATACAAGCTATATGGAAAGCCAACAAGTACCTCAACAGTTCGCCACGTAAAACTATAATGAAGTATGGCCCTATCATTTTCAAAGCGGGGAAGAATTCGAACAGAAACTAGTCCCAGCGGTGAAATGTCAGAACCCTCCTTAACGTCATGAGGAACAACCAAAATCGCACGCCTTGTTGCGAATCTATTACGTTCAGTAAGAATATTTTTGACATGCCTTAACACACATTCAAGTTGCTTATCTCTTTGCAAGGGTTTTCCAAAAAGACTTTCCTCATCCAGAAAAGTTTTTTGAAAATAATTATTCAACTGCTCAGTTTCATCATGCAGGAATTCAGGTATTCTGTCTTTTGTAGGATTTTCAAGGTAAACTTTAAAATCATCAAGTTCACGCAACTCCTGACCAGCCTGATCAGTTATAAGTGGGATACCAACAGATGTACGTGCGATCTCAAGAACCGTCGGATATGCTTCAGAGGCAGTATGCAAACGACAGCCATCCTCGCGCCTAAGGCTAAACTCCAAATCCTTGAGATTCCTATTTAAAAATATTTTTGATGACTCGTTATTTACAAATTGTTTATATTTTAAATCGCGAGCTAGCCTCAACCTGTTTGCAAGATCACTTGAAATGTCCGCTTCACCACTACAAAAAACAATATTTCCAGCAATTCTATCTGCAACGTTTCGAATACTACTGTGAGGCATCATAGTCTTATTAGACACACGGTCAATGTCAATAGACTTACTATCGAATTGCCTCAACTCTGATACTGTGTTCTTCCCATTCGCCTGGTCACCAATTAAATAAACAACACTAGCATTAGGATTGCTTTCTAGCGATGATATAAGTCTTGCAATTACTGCATGAGAAAAGTCCGGCAAACCTCCCCCACGAGTGGGCCTGTCATCCAGCACAATTACGTCTGAAAACATTGTGGACGGCAGGGAAAGTTCAAAATGCCCCACCTTTGTCGGCGACCGCCCCTATGGGTCCATTCGATGTTCACCCAATGGAGCCACCGGATGTTCACCTAATGGAGCCACCCAGTGCTCACGCAATGGGGCCATTTGATGATCAGGTAATGGAGCCAGTCTAGCCTGGCCGAACCGGGTTTCGGACCTTCGAGATGCCACGTATTTCCGCCGGATTCACGAGCGGGAGGTACGCGGGATGTCCAATCGGAGGTTCGAGATGTTTGAATATCGCCATGCTCTTGTCCGGATGCGCCTTGGCGAATCGGACAGGCAGATAGCCAAGACACACCTCATGGGCCGCAGAAAGCTGGCCCAGGTCC